>CAZUJO010000004.1:24720-30896 GCA_964619995.1 uncultured Leptospiraceae bacterium | reverse complement strand
GAGGTGCTGGCGATGATCGGCCCGTCCGGCTGCGGCAAGTCGACGTTCCTGCGCAGTCTGAACCGGATGAACGACTTCATCGAGAGTTTCCGCATAACGGGTTCCGTGCTTCTTGACGAAGAAGATATTTATGCCCCGTCCGTCGATCCGGTCGAGATCCGCCTTCGCGTGGGCATGGTCTTTCAGAGCCCGAATCCATTTCCAAAATCCATCCGCGAGAACATCGCAATCGGCCCCCGGATCAACGGCTACAAAGGCGATCTCGACGAGCTGGTGGAGGAAGCCCTGCGAAAATCCTATCTCTGGGAAGAAGTAAAGGACAAGTTGAATCAGAGCGCGTATTCCCTTTCGGGCGGCCAGCAGCAGAGATTGTGCATCGCGCGCGCGATTGCGATGCAGCCCGAAGTCCTTCTTATGGACGAGCCGACCGCATCGCTCGATCCAATTTCAACCAAGCGGATCGAGGAATTGATCCTCGAGCTGAAGTCGAGCTACTCCATCATCATTGTCACGCACAACATGCAGCAGGCTGCGCGCATCGGCGACAGCACAGCGTTCTTCTACCAGGGCCAGCTCATTGAGTATGATTCCACATTCCGCATGTTCACGAATCCCGGACAGAAGCTGACCGAGGACTATATCACGGGACGCTTCGGATAACGGTCGAGTACCGTCAGCCGGCATCCGTCGACATCAACCGACATCCATCACGAGCAGCGTTACATCGTCGTCGAGCTGCGTGTCTCCGTGCCATGCGGCCGCTTCGCCGAGGATCGCTGCTGAGGCGTCTTTCGCATTGAGCGATGCGGTGCGGGTAACGGCGGCGTGGAATCGTTCAAAGCCAAACATCTCGTGGCGCGCATTGCGCTGTTCGAAGATTCCATCCGTGTAGAGCACGATGCGGTCGCCGGGTTCAAGCGCAAAGCGGACCGATGAGCAGCTCCATGCTCCCGTCCATCCGATGACCGGCGCGCGCTCTTTGAGTTCGATCAGCCGGCTCTCGCGCCTGCGGTAGACGACGACCGGAGGATGCCCGGCCGACGCAAAATGCAGCCGGCCTGACTGGGGTTCGATGAACACGTAGCAGGCGGTAATGAACTGGCCGCGGATCCGCGCGGCAAGCTCTCTCTGGAGTCCGCTCATCAGTTCTCCAGGATTTCTCCACTGTCCGCGGAGATTTGCGAATGTAACTTTGACCATCGAAGCTATGAGCGCCGCCGGAACGCCATGCCCGCAGACGTCGGCGACGAGAACTCCGAGCCGGTCCCGGTCAGAATGAAAGTCGTAAAAATCTCCGCCGATCTCGCTGGCGGGTTTGTATGTGCTGCACACATCGAGACGCGGCAGAACCGGGTTTGTCTGCGGCAGAATTGAGTTCTGAATTTTCTTTGCGATCTGCAGCTCGGCTTCCATTTCGCGCGTGCGCGCGACAGCATCGTCTTTCTGATCGCGAAGCGAGTTGATGCGGTCGCCAAGCGCCAGCGAAAGCAAGAGGATTTCCACAACGGAGCCGATCTGCATGCTGTAGCGCGAAATCGGACTCCAGGGTATGAGTCCGAGGCCCGTGAATGTAAACAGAAGCACGCCGACGAGAAAGAACGACCATGCGAGAAGGAAGTATCGCGCGGGCCGGTATCCGTCTCGCAGCGCCCAGATGCTGCCGGCCATTACCACAGGAACCACAGCGCTTCCGAGGATCCGGCCGAGTACATTGGCCGTCTGGTATTCCAGAAAGAGACTGGCCGCGGACCAGGCAGCGGCAAGACCCGCGAAGAGCAGAAACGCAGCGTTGAAACCGCGCGAGCGTTTGGCTGCTCCGAGGAAATGCCGGGCGAAAAGAGCTGCGAACAGGATGGAAAGTCCGGCCAGGAAAAACGAGGCTTTCACATCGAGACCGGATGACGAGGGCCAGAACCGCTCCGAGGAAATGCCGTTTAACGTTGTCTGGTAGGCGGCGAATGATACAATGTAGAGCACATAGTAGAGATAGCTGACCGAGCGGAGCGAAAGGAAGACGAACAGGTTGTAAATCGCCATGGCAATGACGGCGCCGTAGTACAGGCCGAAGATGAGCTGCTCAAGACGGTTTCGATCCGTGAACGATTTCGCATCCCAGAGTTTCAGGGTTACATGCTGGCGTACTCGGAACTCAATCCGGATCAGAGCGTGAATTCTGCGCGCCGGCGGCAGGGAGAAGGCTGCGAAACGATAGGCGATCTCTCGCTGTAGAAAGGGTCTTCCCACGCCGGCTCCGCGGTGAACCATCTGTCCGTTGTCTTCGTAATAGATGTCGATGTACTGCAGCAGATCAGACCTGGCTTCCAGCACCGCTCCCCGCGCGCTCTGCGTATCGATGTCAAGGGAGACCCAGTATGCATTGGACGGATCGAGCAGGTCCAGCGGGAAGCCCGGACGGAATTCGGACTCTTTTTTCCGTACCTCTTCTGCCGTCAGCGACCGCGTCCGGTCGACCAGAATGCGCGTTTCAGACGGCAGAAGATCCCGGAAGCCCGCCTGCGGCGCGGTCACGGCAGTCGGAAGCGTCTCAGCGCTCAGGCCGCATAGCGATGCGAAGATGATTCCGGCTCCGAGCCACCGAGCTCTCACTGTTTCCAGCCCAGAGAAAAATACATAGCGGCAATAAACGCACCGCCCGCGGAAACTGCGAAAACAAATTCAGGTCCGAAAAGCGACCAGATCAGGCCGGCCATGGAGCTTGCAAGGATGGCGCAGATGCTTTGCAGGGAGGAATAGGCGCCGACGGCCGTGGCCGTATCCGCGCCGCTGACAATTTGCGTAATCCATGCTTTGCTCGTCCCTTCCGTCGCGGCCGCGTAGACGCCGTAAAGGGCAAGGATGAGCCCGAAAGCGGCCAGGGTCGACGAATAGGGCAGGGCCGCATACACGAGGGCGAACACGAAAATTCCGCAGGCAAGCATTCGGCGCGGTCCTATGCGGTCCGCGATTGCGCCGGCCGGATATGCTGCCGCGGCAAACACGGCATTGTAGAAGATGTAGGCGAGGATCGCATGCGTGTCCGACAATCCCTTCTGCTTCATCAGAAGAATGATGAATGCATCCGAACTGTTGAGAATCGTAAAGAAGAGAAGTCCTCCGAGGAGGCGGCGAAATTCGCGCGGGCTGCGCCGGACATAACCCAGGAAGTCCAGCAGCCCGGGTCTTGCGCGCGGGGTTCCGCGCGATTCACGGAGCAGGAATGTGAGCAGAACGGCAAGGATTCCAGGAACAAAGGCGCAGAGAAACAGCAGGCGGTAGCGGCCCGGCAAATAGTAAAGAAATATCAATGATAGAGAGGGCCCGAGAAGGGCTCCGGTCGTGTCGAGTGCGCGGTGAAATCCAAATACGCGCGCTCTGTGTTCGGGAAGCGAGACGTCGGCGAGCATTGCATCGCGCGCCGCTGTGCGAACCCCCTTGCCGAGGCGGTCGATCGTGCGCGACAGAAAGATCCACGCGGGCAGAGAGGATACCGCCAGAAGCGGCTTTGAAATTGCGCTCAACGCATAGCCCGTTCTCACAAACGGAACACGCGAACCCGTGCTGTCTGATAGATTTCCGAAATATCCCTTTGAGAGACCGGCTGTTGCCTCGGCGGCACCCTCCAGAATTCCGATGAAGAGAATGGAAAAACCCGCCGCTTTCAGGTACACAGGCATCACGGGATAAAGCATTTCGCTTGCGATGTCGGTTAAGAGGCTGACGAACGAAAGGACAATGACCGATCGATTGAGAACGCTCACCAGTCGATCACCCTGCGGTCGCGAAAGAAAAGTCCTGTCTGATCTGCCGGCGCTTCGTCTGCGAGCCAGACGATTCCGTCGATTCCCTGCGCAATGGATCGGGGCGCGGAAGCGCCGCCCATGTCCGTGCGAACCCAGCCCGGGCATACAGAATTCACAGATACGTCCGGCGCAAGCTCTGCTGCGAGAATCCGGGTGACTGCGTTCAGCGCCGCTTTCGAGATCCGATAGCCGGCATAGCCCCCGGACATTTCCGAAAGAGACCCCATTCCGCTCGATACATTGATGATTCGGCCTTTCGCTTTCTTCAGGGCAGCGGCGAGACTGCGCGCCAGCAGAAACGGACCCATTGTGTTGGTTTGAAATGAGAGAAGCACTCTTGCCGGATCCGTCTTCAATGCAGATGCGCTTCCGTCGAGGTATACGGCCGCATTGTTGATCAGAGCGGAGAGAGTGCCTCCGCATTCCCGGGTGACCTGTCCGGCTGCTGCTTCGATGGATGATTCATCGGCCAGATCGATTTCGACGGCTCCCGTATTCGGTCCTATCTTCTGTGCCGCTTCGCGCGCTTTCTCGACCGTGCGGGCGCCCGCAAGTACGCGCCACCCGCGCCCGTGGAGCTGGCGGGCCGTTTCAAGACCCAGCCCGCGATTTGCGCCGGTGATAAACACGAAGCGTGGATTCATCAGCGCATGATTTCTTCGCGGGCCTTGCGAAGCGCATCGGCCGGCAGCGGGAAGAGACCCAGGGGCTGGAGCGCTTTTTGTCCGCGGTCAGACAGCGCGAACTCAAGGAACGCGCGCGACTCAGCGCTGATGTCTGTGGCGTACACGTAGTAGTAGCGGCGGAAGGGGTAGTCCGGAGCATTCACGGCAAAGGTTCTGCCGTCTTTCTTGATCTGCAGAAGTTTCACAGCATCGGTCGCTTCGGCAGGGCGTGCGTAACCAATGGCGTATGACGTTGCAGCGCGGTCTACAAGCGCAAGCGGGCCGGACATTTCTTTGACGCGGTCCGAAAAGGATTTTATGCCGAGCGCGCTCTTCATCCAGAAATAGCGGTCGGACGCTGAGTTGATTCCAAGTGCCTCGATCTTGCCCGCGCCGAGTCCGAGGGCTGCTGCGTCCTGCTCTCCCTTGCCGTAGAGGGCTTGCAGCTGTTCGATGCTCACTGCGTCTGCCGGAAAGTTCCGCGCGGCGGCGAATGCCATAACTTCCATCGCGACCGGAACGGCCTTCGGCGGTTTTGATAGTTTCTTTACGATCCGGTCGATGTCTTCCTGCGGAAGCGCTTCGGAAACGAATGCAAGGGAGCATCGCCGGTCGGCGAGAGCAAGCGATGCTGTGCGGTTTCCGCGTCCTTCATGCTGCGGACCTTTGCGCCCGGACTCCGCATAGATGGCGCTCCACGAATCGAGCACCGGGTTGAGCTCCTCGCCGCCGACGCTGCAGAAATCCAGATGTTTCTGTGAAGAGCAACAGACCGCGGCACAGATGATTGCGGCGCAGAATGCGAAACGAAGAACTGAATTCATCGAGTTGATTCGAATGCTTCCCGGCCCTCGGTCAAGCCGAAAGCGGCCTATGCAGGAAGAATCACACGGAAGAGGGCTCCGCCTCCGGGCGCCTCGACGACGCTCACTGTGCCTCCGTGCATGCGGGCCGTCTGACGGACGATGCTCAGGCCGAGTCCCGATCCACCTTCCGATCGTGATCGATTTGCATCGGCGCGAAAGAATCGTTCAAAAACCTTTTCGCGCAGATGAGCGGGGATACCCGGCCCCTGGTCTGCGACTTCAAGCGTCGTGTGCGCAGGATCGCAGTGAACGCGCAGCGTAATGGTGGTCGAAGCTCCTGAGTAACGGGATGCATTGTCGAGAAGATTCAAGAGCAGATGCTCGAGGAGAATGGGATCGGCATGAATCGTTTTGCACTCCAGCTGAATCTTTAGCGTTTGTGATTTTGCTTCGAGGACGCCTGAAATCAACGCGCGAAGATTCTCCAGGTACGATTCGAGTTCGATCGTCGAAGGCTGAAACGGGAAATGACGTGATTCAACTTTGGAAATCGTGAGCATGTCTTCGATCAGGCGTTCCATCCGCTCGACGTTGCGCAGTACGGCCGAGAGGAATCCCGCTTTTTTCGGATCGTCGGTGCGGTAAAGAAGGGTTTCGGCATATCCGCGGATGCTTGTAATGGGTGTCTTCAACTCATGCGATGCGTTTTGAAGAAAGTCCTCGCGCATGCGCCGCGCATTGTGCTCTTCCGAATCGTCGTGCGCGATGACTAAAAAGAGCTCCGGCTTTCCCTGGAACACGACGGGGAAGCAGGCTGCGTTGAAATGTTTTCCGCCCGCCGCAATCTCAGCGCCCTTTTGCTCCCCGGCTGCCAGGGCATCTTTCATGATTTGCAGTAAATCAAC
>CAZUJO010000004.1:18368-24710 GCA_964619995.1 uncultured Leptospiraceae bacterium | reverse complement strand
ACCTTGAAGTAGGGTTTCCCGATTCCGTCGTCTTCGACGAGCACGCGGTCGATTCCCTGATTCTGAAATACGATGGTGCCTTCGTGGTCCATACAGAGAACGCCTTCGCGCAGTCCGTTCAGAAGCGAACTGAGGAGTTCCTTCTCAACTGTGAGATCTGTGACCTGGCTTTTGAGCTTCTGCATGAATTCGTCTGCGCTGCGCGTTACCTCTGCAACCTCCACGACAGGGGAGCGCGTGCGAGGCGGCGCAGGCTGCGAAGGAAATGCTTTGATTCGGGCAAGGAGCGATCGCAGCGGAACGGCGATGTCACGCGTCGTGCGGAATGCGAAATACACGGCCAGCGCAAGGGCGGCCAGGTATGCGAAGAAGAAATTTTCAAAGTCGTGCGGGCCAGGGTCCTTCTTCAGCCAGAGCGCGGCGCCGAATGGCAGCAGAACAAAGAAAGGAAGAGCAACCGAGAGAATGCGCGCGACAATGTTCATGAATGCAGGCTGCGCATGGATGGATTATCCGCGGAACCGGTATCCGACCCCGCGGATCGTTTCCAGTCGTTCCTTTTCTTCTCCGAGTTTGGAGCGGAGTCTCTTGATATTTACGTCAACGGCGCGGTCGGAAACGTAAACTTCTCTTCCCCACACGCGGTCGAGCAGGCGGTCGCGCGTAAACGCAATGTCTGCATTTTCCATCAAGAGCTGCAGGAGCTTGAATTCAATGAGGGTCAGATCTGCTTCTTTGCCGTGAATGCGCACGCGATGAGCGGAAAGATCCATCTCGATTCCGCCGCGTGAGATGGCGCCTGCGGCGCTTTCTCTCATTGTGCCCTTTCGGCGGAATACAGCCTTGATTCGCGCAACAAGTTCTCTGGGGCTGAACGGCTTGCGTATGTAATCGTCTGCGCCGAGTTCAAGCCCGAGCACGGCGTCCGTTTCGCCTGCGCGCGCCGTGACCAGCACGACAGGCACTTCAAATTTCGCGCGGATCTTTTTGAGAATGTCAATTCCGTTCAGCCCGGGCAGCATCAGGTCAAGAACAACGGCGTCGGGCAGATTTCGCTCAATGCGGGAAAGCGCATCGAGTCCGTTTGCTGACACGCTGACGAGAAATCCCTCTTCTTCCAGATTGAATCGAATCAGCTGGGCAATGTCGTCTTCGTCTTCAACAACAAGAATGCGGAGTCCTTTAAGGTTTTGACCTTCTTCCATGTTGCCGCCAGTAGAATACGGACGGGTTACATTCTCATGACAAACAGTTTTCGAGGGGATAAAACAGAGCGGGCGAAGGGATTTGAACCCTCTCAAGAAGCTTGGAAGGCTGCTGTGCTACCATTACACCACGCCCGCCGCTACGGACAGAAGGCCGTTGCCGGGCCGGCGGTCAAGCGAAAATGGAGTCCGGTTGCCAGACGCGGCCGGGAACCCGCAGGGGGCGGCGAGGGGAGCCCGCAGCTACTCCATTCCGAGGCCAAGAACGGCCTTGATGCGCGGAACATAGATCCGCCCGACCGGAATAATGGAATTCTCCGGATCGCGGAGAAACACGCTGTAGCTTCCGCCGATCGAGTACTGCATTCCGTTGACGTAATTCATGTTCACGATGTAGCTCTTATGAATGCGCACGAATACGGAGGATGTAAGCCGTGTCTCCATGTCTTTGAGGAGCTTATTGGTTTCGTAGCTTTCTTTCAGCGTATGCACGGTCGTTGCGCGCCGCTGGGAAGAAAGGTGAGTGATCTCGGAAAAGGGAATGACGTGATAGCGCGATTCGCCCCGAAAAATCAGGGCCTGGTTGAGGCTCGTAACAAACTCGCGCCGCGACGATGGATCTGTGCCGAGGGCAATCGCTTCTTCTTCCGTGCCGACGATTTCAACGATGTGGTCGAGGTACGTAAGCGTCATCAGCGATTTGATTGTGTCTCGAATCCCGAAGAGAATGAGAAAGCCGCCCCGCAGATTGAGAATTTCGGAAAGCTTTAGAAACAGAATGAGCGCGGAAGAATCCATGTGCTCAACAGAAGCGAGATCGAGAGCAAGCACACGGTCGTCGCGCGTTGCCTGTTCAATCGCTGTCTGCAAATCGCGGGATTCGAACAGGGAAATGTTTCCTGTTCGAAAGCGCACGATGGTTAATCCGTCCTTGTTCTCGATGACAAATTGCATGCGCTTCGCTATCCAATGAGACGAAATGGAATCCCATCTATTTCAGCCAAGCCCAAAGATTTTCAACGGCTCAAATGATTGATTTTTCCGAATTGCTGCCTCTACATGTCGTTCGTTACCAAAAACATGTCGTTCATTCCGTTATTTGGCCGGCTCAGCAGGTTTGTCGTCTTTTGCCTCTGATTTTTTTTCAGGCTCCGGCGGCGTTGTCGGTTCAACTTTGGCCGCTCCAGCCGGGGCATCATAGTTGATTTCATATATGTCGTAGTCCGACTCGCGCCAGGCCGTTACGTAAGATACGCTGACTCCAAAATAGAACGGAGTGCTCGATGCCATGGCCGTGGGGATGAATTTTGCCATCTCTTCATTGGGCACGGAAAACGGATGCACGCGGTCCCGCTGCTTGTCGTAATAGATTCCTTCATAGGTTCCGATGGCCCGCCCGCGGTATTCAAACAGCAGGATCTTCCCGTACAGAGAGAAAGCGCGCTTGGCTCCGGATTTCTGAACCGCAACCTGCCGCTTCACATCTTTGCTGACCTGCGGTTCGATGGGTTTTGCATCGAGGATTTCGAGCTCAGAAGACAGGGCGATTGCCGTAATCCTGTGGACTCTGTACTGCACGAGCATTTCGCGCCCGATGTTTTTCTGAATAAAGTTCACGGCGCGCGCGTTTTCCGGCCGGATGCTGAATGCGAGGGATTTGCTTTTTGGATTAAAGCACTGATTCTCTTTCTCATCGCATTTTTCGTTTCGATCGAACGTTACTACGTCATACATTCCTTCGTAGGAATCGAAGATGATTCCGGACTGTTCGAGTTTGGTGGGCACAACGACAGCCCATCCTTCTGAGTAGGTTCCAAACGCGTTCAGGCTGCTTACGGCTGCCATGCTGAAGGATAGAAAAAGAGCGATGTGGAGTCGTTTCATAGGCGTTGACGAATCTACCCATTCAGACGCAATGGGATTGTTTCTGCAAGGCTTTCTCAGGAGTGAAAAATGGAGCTGAATTTCAAATATGCGGACCCCGGTCTGTCTCTTCTCGGCGAGGCGAAGGCCGCGCGCGAACTGCTCGAAGCGGGCAAATGCAAAGGGTCAGAGTTTCTCGGGTGGTTGAATCTTCCGCAGGCCATGGCTTCAGAGATTCCGCGCATTGAGGAAGCGGCAGCAAAGATCCGCCGCGCCGACGGCTTGATCGTAGTCGGCATCGGGGGCAGCTATCTCGGCGCCCGGGCCGTCATCGAAGCTCTGGGTTCTGATTTTCCTGTGACTTTCGCCGGCCACAACATGGACTCCCTCTATCATTCCGATCTGCTCTCTCTGATTGAGAAAAAGAAATACGCAGTCAATGTGATCTCAAAGAGCGGAACGACCACTGAGCCCGGTCTTGCTTTCCGCATCTTGCTCAAGAGCATGGAGGGCCGCTTTTCGAAAGACGAGCTGTCCAATCTGGTTTTCGTTACGACCGACGCGAAAAAGGGAAGTCTCCGTCCGCTGGTCGCGCCGCGCGGCTGGATGGATTTTGAGATATGATACGACGTGGGAGGACGATTCAGCGTGCTCTCCCCCGTAGGTCTGGTTCCGATTGCCGCCGCAGGAAAAAACATCCGGAAACTCCTCGAGGGTGCCCAGGCCATGGCCGATCTCGTGCGCAAGGACGCAACGGAGAAGAATCCTGCCCTGCAGTATGCCTGCTACCGTAATGCCGCCTATCGTTCCGGGAAGAAGATCGAATTGTTTATCAGCTACCAGCCAGGCCTGCACTTCATTGCGGAGTGGTGGAAGCAGCTTTACGGCGAATCAGAAGGGAAAGAAGGCAAGGGCATCTTCCCGGCTTCGGTTGATTTTTCAAGCGACCTGCATTCCATGGGGCAGTGGATTCAGGAAGGCGAACGAGTCCTTTTTGAAACAATTCTCGAAATCGAAAAGCCCGCGAAAGATCTTCAAATCCCCTCTTCGCCTGTGGACGATGGGCTTGAGTATCTGGCTGGCAGATCTCTCCACGAGATCAACCGCATCGCCCTCGCTGCCGTTCAGGATGCGCACAAGAACGGAGGCGTGCCTTCGATGAAGATTGTGCTTGAGCGCATGGACGAATTCAACCTGGGCAAGCTTCTCTATTTCTACGAATACGCATGCGCCGTATCCGGCATTATGCTCGGAGTGAACCCGTTTGATCAGCCGGGCGTGGAAGCTTACAAGAAGACCATGTTCAAGATGCTCGGTAAGCCCGGTTTCTAACCGGGCTCCGGCTCAAAACACGCTCACTGCTTTCTGCAGTCGGCGAAGTACTCCGGCGCAACCGATGCGCCGCGCGGCCAGGATTCATTTCCTTTGAGCACTGTTTTCGCGCCCGCAACCCGGAGCAGTTCGCCGGCGTAAGAATTCAGGTAGCAGGCCCGCGCCGCGTATTCCGGTTTCATCATCGTTGAAAGTTCCTGGATGGTTTTGCCGCAGAGCATGGCCGCCTGACGGTCAATGTCTTCGACCGTGAGTTCTGTCTTTCCTGCGCGGCCAAACACGGCGTTCCACGGAGCGCCGAGGCCGTAGAGAGGAAGCGCCTTCTCTGCGGCAGAAAATCCCATGGCAAAATCAGAAAGTCTTGAATTCAGAAAGACTCGGTCCCGGATTTCCGTAACGCAGACTTTGTGCGCATCCTCGGTTCCAGGATGAAAGCAGGCGCTCTTGTCTCCCAGTTTTTTGGCCGAGTCATTGAGCCCGTCCGGAGTTGAGATGGCCCGCACGCTGGCTTCTGTTCCGGTCGTGAGTTGCACTGTGGCTCCGCCGATTTCCAGGGTTCTGTGTGCGCGTGATCCTTTTGCTTCTGCAATCGAGAACCATGCGAGGCGCCCCTCTTCTTCTCCCTGGATTACGCGGACGGTCGACGGATATCCCTGTTCAAGCAGCACGCTTCCGGCTGCGCGCATTACTTCCGTTTGGCGTGCGGGTTGCGCGCGGCGAAAGCCGCCTGTGCCGAGAAGCGCTGCTCCCTGAATGCGTTTCGAGTCGGACTGCACGAGCGCGAGCGCGGATCGCACGACCTGTGTGGTCCTTTCAGGACCGATGTCTGCAAGTCCGTCCTCGGCCGGCACATCCTTGCATCCGAATTCCGTATCGACTGCATGACAGGCGTCGCCGTCTTTTTTTACGGCGAACAAACAGATCCTCGTGCCGGAAGACCCGGCGTCGATGACGGCATGCAATGGCAGTCCTCCATCGTCGCGGCTTCGTGCGCAGGAAAGAATGACGCCCGCGGCAAGCGCTGAGACGGCGAAACGGAGGAAGTGCTTCATCTCTCTGTGATGAAACGTGCCCTGGAACGCACAACATTTTTCGCGTGCGCCTGGCGGCCGCCGGACCACACCGGGCCATGTTCTCCCGCCAACTCTGGGCGGCAGCGGGCCTGTTTGCGGTCGTCAACGCAGCGCTCTGGCCGATGCTTTCGCCTTCCGAGAGGATTCTGGATTCCGATGAGTTTGTCTGGCGGCGCAAGACAGACCTGCTCTCACGCGGAATCAGCGCGGAGACCGTCATTCTGGGCGACAGTCAGGCGATGAGCGGGGTCCTGCCTCCGGATCAGAGTCTCTATAACCTTGCGCGTCCTTCCGAGCAGCCCGAAGGAATCGAAAGGCTGGCATCTGATCTCGAACATGTGCGCGGACTCAGGCGGGTCGTAATCAATGTCAGTCCTTTTTTCCTGTTCAAGAGCGAGGTGGTTCAGTCATTTCTTACGTACTACAGAGAAACCTATTTCTGGTCGCCTGCGGATCTGAATACGGATCTTCCCGCGCTTTCCGGGAAAAATACAGGCGACGCCGTCTATCGGATGCTGCGCGTTCTCCCGATTCTCCGGATTCGCGACCGGCTGGCTGTGCCGCTTTCGCAGACAGATCCGCCTTCGTGGATTCGAAATCGCGCGGCGGAAAACGATGCGATCGACCGCATCCTTGAGGAGAACCGCGGGTTCTACGTGTGGAAATCCACGGACATGGTCTGCAACGGCGCGATTCCTCCAGCTCCGCCCATGCTGCTGACGTATGCCGATCGACCAGGCGCCGTGCGTTCGCTGGAGCGCACGATCCGATCTCTGCGCGCGAAGAACCTCGATGTGTATCTGGTCTACATTCCTCTTTCGGAAATCTGGGCCGGCATGGCGCTGCGGGGCACAGACGAGCGAGTAGCC
>CAZUJO010000004.1:0-18358 GCA_964619995.1 uncultured Leptospiraceae bacterium | reverse complement strand
GCTCGGGAAGGCGCCGTATCTCTCGGAGGGCCGGACCGCAGCGAATACTCGGGATTGTTCCATGACTGGACCCACCTGAACGCGTGCGGCGCGCGAAAATTCACTGCATGGCTTTTATCTCAGCCCGGTATGCGGCAAACGCCTTCGTCTTCGCACCTTCCGCAATGACCTGTCTTAAGTGCGAACGATGAACGTATAAAGATGGTAGAGAGCCATGCGCGATGCGTACTCGCGCACTCGTTCGCGCTCGAAAGGAAGGAGAAGGCGAAACGATTCGGTGCGATTTCCGTCTGTTGCAGCCATGTGAATGGTGCCGACCGGCTTTGCTTCCGTTCCGCCGTCGGGCCCTGCAATCCCCGTAATCGAGAATGCGAAATCAGATCCGTAAAGACTGCGCGCCCCGGCCGCCATCTCGAGCGCGCATTCCTCGCTCACGGCGCCTTTTTCTGTCAGGGTTTCCGCCCGCACATTCAGGAGCTTTTCTTTGGCCGAGTTCGCATATACGACGGCCGCTCCGAGAAAGTATCCGGAGCTGCCCGGCCGGTCGGTGAGAATTTTCGAAATCCAGCCCCCCGTGCAAGATTCGGCAAGAGACAGGGTTTGTTTGTTTTTCAGGCAGTGCTCGTGCAATAGCTCTTCTACGGGCAGGGAGAGTTTACTTTCTGAAAACAGGCGCGCGCAGGCGTCGTCGATGGTCGTGAGAAAGCCCGAATCGCGCGTTTCAAAGAACAGCTTCACGAATCCGGGCTGTGCGGTGATGCCCCAGCGAAAATCATCCGGCAGCTCAGCCGGTATGGCGCGCTCTGTTCGCGTGTCGCCGAAGATCTTCGCCTGGACCTGGGATTCGCCCTGTCCGTACACAAAGAACACGAGTCGTTTGCGATCGTGTGCCGCATAACGTTCCAGAATGTATGGAAACAGGGTCCCTTCGAACATGCCGCGCATTTCCGAAGGCACACCGGGCATGACGGCAATGAAGCGGTTTGTCGTGTCAGCGTCCGGGCCGGCATTGGCGTGCGGCGGGAACTCAACAATCATGCCTGGAGCAAGTCCGCGCTCGTTTTTTAAAACGCGGCAGCCTTCGAGAACGCGCGTCTGTCTGCGTGCCGAAGCCAGCTGCAATCGGCCTGGAATTCTTCGCGCAGCGGCTTCGAGCCGCCGCAGCGCATATTCATCTTCGACGGCGGATTTTCCCGTCATGCGGCAAAGCACGTCGACTGTGTGATCGTCCTCGGTGGGACCCAGTCCGCCCGTCATGATGATGCCGCGCGTATCCGGCATGGCGAGGAATCGTTCGAGTTCAGACTGCAGGCTTTTCGGATCGTCGGGAAGAGTGATGATGCCGCCGACGTCGAGACCGGCGTCGCTCAGGCTTGCGGCGAGATAGGGGCCGTTTGTGTCGCGGGATCGTCCGCTGGAAAGTTCTGTGCCTGTGGAAAAAATGTAGAACATAGGAATGCGGGCCCGGAGGCCCGTAGGTGGATCAAAGGTTCAGGTCGTAGGAAGCGGCTACAAAGAAGAGACCTTTTGTCTGCACTTCTTTGCTTTCCCAGAATAGTTTATCTGTTACAATCTCCACAGCCGTGTTGTAAGGTATGGCCGTTGGGCCGGCAATGCCGTTCGTGACGAGGATCGGGATGTTGAAATATCCCGTATACTGCGCTGTCTGTGTCTCTTCGCGTACGCCTGCCTGGAGGTGGAGTTCGGGAGTGATGTCGTACTGAACGCCCAGGGTCCAGCGGCTGATGTCTACGACGTAGCCGGCCGTCGCGCGGTCGATCTGCAGATACGCGCCGCCCGAGCTCACGCCCGCAACGTTGCGCTTATCCGACATAGATCCAGACACATTCCCGAAGAACGGAGTCGTGCGGATGTAGTCGGCCAGAATCGACAGCTGAGGTGTTACGTAGTACTGAGCTCCGGCTCCGATGAAGCTCCCTTTCGCATTTGCGCGGAACGGGCTGTCGAAGCTCTTCGCGAATGTGCCGTTTCCGATCGTGAGTTCATCATAGTTGAACTCCTGGAAATGCCAGCGGCCGCCGAATTCCGGCGTAAGGATCAGTTTCTTGTCGAGCACAGGAATCTGATATCCCAGCTGTGCTTCCCAGTCCGAGTTCTTAAAGTTCTCCAGGTTTACGAAAGAAATGCTCGGAGCGGTGCCGAGTGCGGTGAATTTGTAGTCCGGCGTGTATCGGATGTAGTTTGCGGAAATTACAAGTGTTCCGGGACCGATTCCGTCCTTGAAATACTGAAGGCCAAGAGGATACAGAGTGTATGTATCTTTTCCGGTCCAGTCGAGGTCCAGGCGTCCGAAGTTGGGTCCGGCGAGAATATCGTCCTTGAACATGCGAGTCTCGAGTTCCGGATCGAGATCTCCCGGCCAGAATCCCGCATTGATCCGGACGTGATCTGCGAAAACAGGTGCGGCAACGAATGCTGCAAAGAGAAAAGCGATGATTTGTCTCATGAGGTCAGGAATACGCAATTCGACCCGCGGTCAACCTTTTCGATTCGACAACCAACCAGCGCTTCCGACAATCAGAGTATGAATCCCCGGCAGTGGATGTCTGCAACCATGCTTGCAATCGTGTGCATTGCAGTTTCCAATCTGCCGGCAGCGCCTGCCCAGGAATGGATGGGCCTGTTGGATCGTTCCCTTGCCGTCCCTGAAGGTTTGCTCACCGGCCGTCTTACTGTTTCCTCCCGCTCGGGCCGATCGCAGGTCTGGGATTTTAATTTATATAAGAAGCGAACGGATCTACTCTATCTGTTTTCGACGAAACGCCGCGGACTGGAATTGAAGCTTCTCTACAAGAGCGGGGGTGAAATTTGCTGGATGTGGGACCGTCTGCGCGCTTCGCTTTTTAAGAAGCGCGACCTGGAGAAGTTCGAGCCGGTTCTCGACAGCGGGTTTTCCTATGTAGATCTTTCCGGCGCTCTCTACGAATCGCAGTATGATCCAGTGGACCTTCGGGAAGGCGCGAGCATGGTTTTGAAAATCAAACCGCTTCTTGCGTCCGGCTATACAGAAATCCAGGCGCAGATGGACAAAGAGAAAAAGCGGCCGGTTCGCATGGACTTTCACGGCAAAGACCGCGTGCTCATCAAGACGATGCGTTTCACGTATGATCTGCCGATCTATGATCCGCGCGCGCGAAAGCGCATCTCGATGGCGGCTCCTGCTGTGATGGACGTGATTGATCTGGAAACGGGCCGTATTTCGCGCATTGAGTTTTTCAGTCTGGACACCGCAGTGTCTCCGGACGATTCGCTCTTTATTCCGGAGTTTTTAAACCGCTGAATGATCATTGAACAAACACTACGGTTGCTGCTCGACGGAGTCGGGCGAAGCGAAGAATACGAGTTCTACCTCGGACGTTTTCGTTCATACGAGGCCCCGTGTTTTTCTTTTCTGGTTCCTGATTTGTTTGCCGCAAAAGAAGCCCGATCTTCCGTGCTCGCCAGTCTCGAGTTCCTGCGCAAGCTGGAGCTCTTCCCGGGGATTCTTCTTGCGGGATCACTTTCGCGGAGCGTGGATGCGGAGCTCTTTCGCGCGCAGACGGATCTCCTCATGCCGATCGCCGTAGAATCGGTGAACGATGACACGCAGCATTTTCTGCGCGAAGAGGCTCTGCGCGCGCGCAATGAATCGCGAGTTCCCGCGTTCTTCATCGATCTGCCGCTTGAGAAGGCCGTGCGCCTGTGTTCGCGCATCACGAACCGATTTCATTTCCTGCGAATGGAAGGACCCATCCAGACAACGATGGGACCGGCGCCCTACGTGGATCCTTCGCAGCCGCTGGAGTTTGCCGACGATGCCGAGTCTGCCTTCGCCGCGTTTGCGCGCGATCTCTCCGGGTTTGATCCTGGACTGCACATATCGCTTTGTTCGCCGTTCCGCCTTCTTCAGGAGATCTTTACGGTCAAAGGCGCAGGAACGATCTTTCGTCCCCGGTCGCGCATCCTCCATTTTTCCGCGCGCGAGGCGGTGGACCAGGAGAAACTCGTGCTCCTGCTTGAATCCAGCTTCGGCAGGCGTTTGAAAGACACGGCATTCTTGAGCCGTGTCACTGAATACTATATAGAGGAGAACTATCGGGGCGCGATCCTGCTCGAGCCGTCCCAGCATGGATTGTATCTTTCTAAATTTGCCGTAAGCACGCTGGCGCGCGGCGAAGGGATTGCGCAGGACCTGTGGTCCGCGGCGCTGCAGGCCCACCCTACGGTCTTCTGGCGCACAAAGAGGGGAAACTCGATCGAGCGCTGGTACAGCCGGATCGCCGACGGTTCTCAGAAGAAAGGCAAGTGGAACATTTATTGGAAGAATCTTGATCTGGATCGCATTGCGGACGTTATTCGGTATTGTGAGAACCGGGCAGAGGATTTTCAGCCGGTCTGATTTTTCTACTTTTCGTGCCGGCCCGTGTCCTTTTCTTGAAATTCTGGGCCGAACGCAGGTGACTGCGGGCCCTCTGCAGGAGTCCTTCTATGGAAAAGAAACAGGTGGTCATTGTAGGCGGAGGCTTTGCCGGAATCAATGCGGCACGTTCTCTTTCCGATTCCAGGGGAATCCACGTCACCCTCATTGACCGGCGCAACCACCATCTCTTTCAGCCGCTGCTGTATCAGGTTGCGATGGCAGCTCTCAGTCCGGCCGAGATTTCCGCGCCGATTCGCAGCGTGGTTCGCCATTCACGCAACGTCGACGTTCTCTACGGAAACGTGAAGGGAGTCGATCTTGCAGCCCGCAAGGTGCAGACCGACTTCGGCGATGTTTCGTATGATTACCTGATTCTTGCCTGCGGCGCAATGCACAGCTACTTCGGCCACAATGAGTGGGAAGAGCATGCCCCGGGTTTGAAATCGCTCGAGGAAGCGCTTGAGATTCGGCGAAGAGTTCTCACTGCATTTGAACTCGCGGAACGCGAAACAGATCCGAAGGTGCAGGAAGAGCTGCTGACGTTTGTGATTGTGGGCGCAGGTCCGACCGGTGTTGAACTTGCCGGAGCTCTCGCAGAAATCAGTCACTATACGATGGGCCATGACTTTCGCCGCATCGATCCCCGCCGCACACGCGTGTATCTCATCGAAGGCGGTCCGCGCGTTCTTCCTCCCTTTGATCCGAAGTTGTCGGCCTACGCACAGAAGGCTCTTGAGAAGCTCGACGTCATCGTCCGCCTGAACAGCATCGTAACGAAGGTCAGCGCCGAAGGGGTGGTCATCGGAAACGAAGAGATTCGCGCGCGCACCGTGCTCTGGGCCGCCGGCGTGCAGCCTTCCGAGTTGAACAAATCGCTCGGAGTCGCTCTGGACCGCTCGGGGCGGGTCATCGTGGAAAGAGACTGCAGTCTGTCTACGCATCCGGAAGTCTTCGTGCTGGGCGATCAGGCCGCTTTTGAAGCGGGCGGCGGTAAGTATCTCCCTGGAGTTGCAACGGTTGCGATCCAGCAGGGACGTTATGTGGCGAAGCTCATCAAAGATGAAGTGAAAGGAAAGGAGCGCAAGCCGTTCGAGTTCTGGGACAAAGGCAGCATGGCAACGATCGGGCGCGCGCTGGCCGTTCTTCAGACCGGCAAGATTCGCATGAATGGATTTTTCGCCTGGATGGGCTGGCTTCTCGTTCACATCTATTATCTGATCGGATTTGAAAACAGAGCGATCGTTTTGTTTCAGTGGGCGTACAACTATCTCACCATGGGGAGAGGCGCGCGCATCATCACCAATCAGGACTGGCACAGCTATCTGAAGAGCAGCAACAAGTAATGCGCGCCTGGGTAAAGCTCAGTCTCACAGCCTTCTTCTGGGCCGGCGCTTTCTACGCCGGCAAGTCTGCTGTTACGGCTGCGCCGCCGGTAATGACAGCATTCCTTCGATTCTTCGTCGCGGGCATCATCTTTCTCGCCATGGCGTGGACACAGGGTGTGTTCCATGAAGTTCAGGGCAGATGGCGGTCGGTTTTGATTCTTGCCTTCGTCGGAATCTTTCTTTACAATCTCTTTTTCTTCCAGGGCATCAAGCTCACGTCGACCGTGAATGGATCTCTGATCGCCGGAGCAAATCCGGCTGTCACAGCGCTCCTCAGCCGCTTCTTTCGCGGAGAGCGCCTGGGCGCAAGAAGATGGTGGGGCATTTTCATTTCCTTCTGCGGCGTGATTCTTGTGATTTCTCAAGGTTCGCTTGCCGTGCTTCTTCAACTGAAGATGAACCCGGGCGATCTCTTGATTGTGGGCGCCGCCACATGCTGGGCGATTTACTCGATTCTCGGCAAAGACGTTATGCGGCAAGTTTCGCCTCTGGCGGCGTCGGCCTTCGCCTGCTATGCCGGGTCGCTCATGCTGTTTCCCGCCGCGCTTGCAACGACGACGCAGTTTGAATGGAAGGCCGATCCGATCTTCTGGCTCGACATTCTCTATATGGCGGTTTTTGCCTCGGTTCTGAGCTACAAGTGGTGGTATGAAGGCGTGCTTGAGATCGGCGCATCGAGGTCTGCGGTTTATGTGAACCTGGTGCCTGTTTTTGTGGTGATCATCAGCGTATTCTCCGGGCATTTTCCGACCGAAGCACAGCTGGGCGGGGCTGCCCTGGTTCTGCTGGGGGTCTATCTGACCAGCGCCGCCGCCCGCAAGCCGGCTGCCCCTCAGTCGTCCTTCAAATCAGAGTAGCAACCCCGGCCTTTTTCGAAAAAGTGACGAAAAAGGCATATCTGACCGGGAATTATGGAAATTCGAAACATTACAATCATTGCGCACGTTGACCACGGCAAGACCACTCTCGTGGACGGCCTCCTGAAGGCTGCGGGCGCGCTCAGCGCCAAAGAGCAGGGCGGCGAACGGGTCATGGACTCGATGGATCTCGAACGCGAACGCGGGATTACCATCCGCGCGAAGAACGCCGCCGTCACTTACAGAGACACACGGATCAACATCATCGACACTCCGGGCCACGCCGACTTCGGGGGCGAAGTCGAACGCGTTCTCTCCATGGCCGACTGCAGTCTTCTTCTTGTAGATGCGTTCGAAGGACCCATGCCGCAGACCCGCTTTGTACTCGACAAGAGTCTGAAGCTCGGTCACAGGCCCATTCTCGTCATCAACAAGATTGACCGTGAGTTCGCAGATCCCGACAAAGCAGTCGACCAGGTCTTCGACCTGTTTGATGATCTCGGCGCGACAAGCGAACAGATGGACTTTCCGATCATCTACTGCTCCGCGAAGCAGGGTTTTGCATCACGCGAACTTGCGCGCGCGGGAAAGGAAGATAAGGATCTGATTCCTCTTCTCGATCTAGTGCTCGAACATGTTCCGCGCGCCACAGGCGATGCGAAAGCTCCCCTTCAGTTTCAGGTGATGAATCTGGACTACGATGACTATCTCGGACGTCTCTCGATCGGCCGCGTGTTTGAAGGAACTGTAAAAAAGAATCAGGAAGTCGCTCTCGTGCGCGGCGATAAGCAGGAGCTGCACCGCATCACGAAGATCTTCGGCTATCAGGGACTGAAACGCGCTGAGCAGGACGAAGCGGTTGCCGGCGACATTGTTGCTCTCACAGGGATTCCAGAACCGATGATCGGCGATACCGTGTGCGACGAGGATCATCCTCAAGCAAGACCTCCCATCACTGTCGACGAACCGACCGTGTCCATGTTCTTCTCTGTAAACGATTCTCCGTTCGCGGGCAAAGAGGGGCAGTTCGTCACAACGCGCCAGCTGCGCGAAAGACTCATCCGCGAAAAGCTTACGAACGTCGCGCTGCGCGTGATCGAAGATCCGGAAAGACCGGACCGCTTTCAGGTTCAGGGCCGCGGGGATCTTCACCTTTCAATTCTCGTTGAGACCATGCGCCGCGAAGGCTATGAGCTTCAGGTTTCGCGTCCGGAAGTAATTCTGCGCACTGAGAACGGCCAGAAGATGGAACCGTTTGACATCGTGATCATTGACCTTCCAGAAGAATACAGCGGCGTTGTGATCAACGAATTGAACCGCAGAAAGGGTTCCATGCAGGGAATGGAAACTTCCGCGCACGGCACGACGCGTCTCGAATACATTGTTCCTACCCGCGGCCTCATCGGCTTCCGCGGATTCTTGATCACGGAAAGCCGCGGATCGGCAGCGCAGAATTCGCGCTTCCTTCACTACGGTCCTTACGCCGGCCCGATTCCAGGCCGCAAGAACGGAGCGCTGGTTTCTATGGAAGCAGGAAGCACCGTTGCATTTGCGCTGTGGAACATTCAGGAACGCGGGACTCTGTTCCTCGATCCGGGCGTTCCTGTTTACGGCGGCATGATCCTCGGTGAAAGTTCGCGCGAGCAGGACCTCGATGTCAATCCGACGAAAGAGAAGAAGCTCACCAACATGCGCACAACTTCTGCGGATGAAGCGATCCGGCTTACTCCGCCGCGGAAGCTCAGTCTCGAACAGGCGCTTGAGTTCATTGATGATGATGAACTCGTTGAAGTGACACCGAAGAGCATTCGTCTGCGCAAGAAGATCCTCGATCCAAACGAGCGCAAACGCCATGCGCGACTGGCCGGAGCTACGTAACTCCGTCATCGTAGAGCACGCGGCGGGGCCGCGTCTCTTCGTTCATCCAGAAAGAATCATTCAGGCCCACGCCCCGGAAGAAATTCCGGGGGCTCTTGCGCGCATGGACGAAGCCGTGAACGCAGGATTCTACCTGGCCGGATTTTTCTCCTACGATACCGGTCCGCTCGTATGGTTTGGCTGCTACCGCGGATTCGAGCCGGCTGAACTCTCCGAAAATGGACGTTATTCGCTTTCCTTCCGGGGAGGCGACATGGACCGGGATGCGTTCGTACGAAACGTTGAGCATATCCGATCGCGAATTCAGGACGGATTTGTTTACCAGGTCAATCTGACCCGCCGCGAGTTCTTTGATTTTTCCGGAAACCCGCTCTCCTTGTTTGCGCGTCTGCGCCGGCTGCAGGCCTCGCCGTATGCCGCGTTTGCGCGAACGGAAGCGAGCGTGATTCTCTCCCTTTCGCCTGAGCTGTTCTTCCGGGTCGAGCGCCTGCGGGATTCTGAGGAGCCTGCCTGGGTCATAGAGACGCATCCGATGAAAGGCACGGCCGGTCTTTCCACTCTGGACGGGGAGATTCTCTCCGATGAGAAGACGCTCTCTGAAAACCACATGATTCTCGATCTCATGCGAAACGATCTCGGGCGGATTGCGCGTCCGGGCAGTTTCCAGGTTGAGCCCTCGCGCATCATCGAGCTTTCGACTCTCAAGCAGATGATTTCTGTTGTGCGCGCGAAATTGAACGAATGCAGCATGGCGCGCATCTATCCTGCGCTCTTTCCGCCGGGCTCCGTGACCGGCGCTCCGAAAGTGGCTGCGATGAAGTTGATTCGCTCTCTGGAGTCTCCGCGGGGCATTTACACGGGTTCCGTGGGTTTCATCGCTCCGCATTTCGAATCCGCGCAGTTCAATGTAGCCATACGAACGCTTGTCATTCAGGGCCGACGGGCCGTATACGGAACCGGCTGCGGGATCGTCTGGGACTCGAACGCGGAGACGGAATGGCGCGAATCGCAGCTGAAAACGGCCTTCCTGCGAGCCGCACTTGATTCGTTTCACGTAATTGAAACGCTGCGCATGGACGAGGGCCGGACGTTTCTACTCATCGCGCATCTCAGGCGCATGAGGAATTCCGCTCGAAGGTTCTCTCTTTCTTTTCCTCTGCGCGAAATCCTGGAAGAGCTCCAGCAGATTCCAGCGGATTTGTCTGCGCGCATTCGCATCGCCGTCTATCGGGAACGATTCGAAGTCGCGGCAACCGAGGCGCCGACGTTTCGCCGCATCGGCATTGCGCGCATCAGGATTTCCGAAGAGACAGTTCAATCCGATGATCCTTTTCGCGCGCACAAGACCAGCGAACGTGCGATCTACGATGAAGGACTCCGCGCGGCGCGCGATGCCGGATTGGATGATGCGCTCTTCCTGAACGAGCGCGGCGAAGTCGTCGAAACAGCGATCGGCAATGTGCTCGTGCGCATGCCGGAGGGCTGGGTGACTCCGCACAAAACCTGCGGCGCGCTGCCCGGAGTCATGCTCGGCGAACTCATGCGCCGGTTTCCGGGAAAGATTCGGCAGGGAGTCATCAAGCGGGCAGACCTCAGCGGCCGGCGCGTGCTCATCTGCAATTCTGTGCGCGGCATCCTGCGTGCGAGGATTCAGCCGGATTCCGAATCCGGTTGATTTTGGCTGGACAGGCAGCAGGCTCTCTGACAAAGCAAGGGCATGGGCGCGAAGATCAAGATTGTAAAGAAAGTTGCCCGGAAGAAAACGCCGGTGCCCGCGGCGCGCGTTCACAGTTCCAAAAAGAAATACACGCGCAAAGTGAAGCATAAGAAGCCGGAATCATGATACGTCGGATTGCGAGATCCCGCATCTTTCAGTTCTTTGTTCTGTGGTTCGTTCTGCACACCGCAGCCATTCTTTACGACGGATTCACCGACCGAACCGAGGGCGCGGAAGGCAGCACCGCGGTGGTTCTTGGAAACAAAGTAGAAGAGAACGGCCTGCCTTCCGAACGCCTGGAACGCCGCCTGACTCGGGCGCTTTCGCTGTATCAGAACGGTGTCGTGCGGCGCATCTTCGTGTCGGGCGGCAAGGGCAAAGAGGGATTTGACGAGGCCCTGATCATGAAGCAGTATCTGGTCGCTCATGATGTGCCCGAGGGAGACATCATTCAGGACAGCCTGGGGGTGGATACGCGCGCAACGGCTCGGAACTTCGCGGCCGCGGTCGGCGAAAAGCAGGCAGTGGTTGTATCAGACTACTTTCACATTTCGCGCGTCAAGCTTGCGATGCGGCAGGCGGGCGTGCCGACGAATCGATCCGCGCATGCGCCTCTGAAGTTTCACATCAAGGAACTCTATTATGTTCCGCGCGAATTCTTCGCTTTTTACTACTATTTGCTCACGCCGTTCAGGGCCTGAGACTTTCAGGCCTTGTAGTCGCGCTCGAATTCTTCTTTCGAAAGAATCGTGAATACGTGGTTCAGCTGGGACATCTTGAACATTTTGAGGATGGCTTCCGAAAGGCCTACGATGTAGATCACATGGTTCGTCTTCGCCGCTCCCATTTTGAAGCGCAAAAGCTCCCCGATTCCCGATGAGTCGATGTATCCGAGCTCCGTGGCGTCGATGATGGTTCCCGGCGTGCTGAAGTCGATGTTCTCCTTGATGAATGCCTGGAATTCGTCCCGGTTTTCAATGGTAAATCGGCCCGAAATCTCGAGCACTTTCAGTTTGTAGTTCGGGTTGATGGAGTAAGAAGCCACGCCAGAGCGTCCCCGCGAAAGGTCACATGTCAATTACTTTTATCTTGCCCTGGAGGCCGCGTCCCGGCAACCTGAGCGCATGCCCGAGGCTCTGGAGACCCGCAACCGCATTCGATTGCAGTTCCCCTCGCAGCCGCGTTATGTGGCGACGATCCGTGATACGATTTACCGCTTCTGTCTCCAGCACGGCTTTTCCCGCTCCACCGCCTTCGATGTGAAGGTGATCGCCGGTGAAGCTCTGACGAACATCATTGAGCATGCTTACGAAGGCAGCGCAGATAAACCGATCTTTCTTGAGATGCTTTTTTACAAAGACTATGCGGAGTTTCGCTTCAAAGATCTCGGCCGCCAGGTGCCCATCACAACGCACATGAAGCAGGATCTTTCCGACTACCGGGAGTCGGGGCTCGGTCTCTACCTGATTGAGCAGCTTTCCGATTTTCATGTTTACGATCAATCCGAGAAAGTCGGCACCACGCTGGTTGTAAAAAAGAAGATCGCATGACGCCGGTCTGGACGTTATTCGACGACAAAATGCGGAACCCCTGGATGGCCCTGGCGGTCGATGAGGCCGTCTGCCGGCATTTTTCAGGCAAGGAGTTCCGGGCCATGGTGCGCATCTGGAGAAATCCCGCCGCTGTCTGCTTTGGACGCACATGTGAGGCCTCAAAGAATGCCCATGCTTCGCTCATCGCCGGCCTGAATCCGGGAATGGGTGCCTCGCATTACAAAGGTTACACGACCCTTCTGCGGCGCGCGTCCGGCGGCGGGACCGTGCTGCACGGACCGGGAAACTGGAACTACAGCATCATCGTGTCGCTGGGGGCGTTTCCATCTGTTTATCCAGTCAAGCAATCGTATGAGATCTTTCTCGGGCTTGTGAGCGAGGCTCTCGCAGAGCAGGGGATTGAAGCGCGGCAGGCCGGTCAGTCGGATCTGGTTTTCGCGCAGACCGAATCGGAAGGCTACAGGAAATTCAGCGGCAATGCGCAGTTTCGCAAGCAGGGCCTCTGCGTTCATCACGGGACGCTCCTGCAGAGCCTTGATCTCATTCGCGGGATTTCTGCAGCGCTTCCCCATCCTCCGAAAGAGCCGGAATACAGGGCCGGCCGTTCGCATGACGGTTTTCTCGGAAGTCTGCCGGAGCATTTTTCGGCGCTGCGTTTTGGCGAAGATCTGGCCCGCAAAACGTCCCTCTGGGCAGAAACGGGCACGGCGCCGCTCCCTGCCGAACACAGAAAAAAAATCTTCCAATTGGCAGGAAACCTCGCGAAAAAAATTTATACAAATCGGGAGTGGATCCTCTCCGGGAAGTCTCCTGAATAAAAGTGGGTGCAAAGATGCTTGGTCAATTTTTGAAACAATCAGATCCTGAAGTTTACGGCGCGCTGGTAAAAGAAGACGAGCGTCAGGAGCATTCTCTGGAAATGATCGCTTCCGAGAACTTCGTTTCTCGCAGCGTTCTCGAGGCTTACTCTTCCACCCTCACGAACAAATACGCGGAAGGTTATCCTGGAAAGCGTTACTACAACGGCTGTGAGCATGCGGACACCGTGGAGACGCTTGCCATTGAGCGCGCCAAAAAGATGTTCGGCGCCGGCTTCGCAAACGTGCAGCCGCATTCGGGCGCGCAGGCGAACATGGCTGTATTCCTTGGATTCATGAATCCGGGCGAAACATTCCTTGGTATGGATCTGGCGCACGGCGGACACCTCACGCACGGATCAAAAGTAAACTTCTCCGGCCGTCTGTACAACGTCGCTTCTTACGGTGTAGACGAGAAGACGCACAGAATCGATTTTGATAACGTCCGCAAGATTGCTAAAGAAACAAAACCAAAGATGATCATTGCGGGTTTTTCCGCATATCCGCGCACGCTGGATTTCGCGAAGTTCCGCGAGATCGCGGATGAAGTGGGCGCTGTCCTTATGGCGGACGTGGCTCACATTGCCGGACTCGTCGTAGCCGGAGAACATCCGTCACCGATTGGCCAGGCGCACATCACTACAACGACCACGCACAAGACTCTGCGCGGCCCCCGCGGCGGACTCATCCTGACTACAAATGAAGAGCATGCGAAGATCATCAACTCCCGAGTTTTCCCGGGTGTTCAGGGCGGACCTTTGATGCATGTGATTGCTGCGAAAGCAGTCGCATTCGGCGAAGCGCTGCGTCCGGATTTCAAAGACTATATCAAACGCGTAAAAGAAAACGCGAAGGTTCTTGCGGAGACCTTCATGAGCCGGGGCTTCACGGTGGTATCGGGCGGCACAGACAACCACCTCATCCTCCTGAACGTCGGCGCGCGCGGGATTACGGGCGCGGTTGCGGCCGATGCGCTGCATGACGCGGGCATCACGGCAAACAAGAACGGAATTCCGTTTGATCCGCATCCGCCGGCTGTCACGAGCGGGGTTCGCTTCGGCAGCCCGGCGCTGACGACTCGCGGCTTTGGCAAAGACGAATTTGCGCGTGTAGGAAACCTGATCTGTGATCTTCTGTCCGATGTTGAGAATCCATCGAACATCGCGAAGGTGAAATCAGGCGTCGCAGAGCTGGCAGGGAAGTTCCCGATGGCCGGCTTCCGTCTGGGCTGAAACTCGCTCAGCGCGCCGCAAACCAGCCGCGGCGAATGAGCGCTTTTGTAATTTCAAGAACCGGGACGATGGATGCGGCGAGGCATCCAATCAGTCCCAGATCAATCCAGGTCAGCGCAAACGTGCCGAATCCTTTTTGTAAGAAGGGCACGTAGATCACGCATACAAGCAACAGCAACTCCCAGGCAATTGCAAGATTCAGCCACCTGTTTGCGAAGGGTCTGTTAAAAACAGATTTTGTGTCGGATCTGTAGTTGTAGGCCTTGAAGAATTCGATGAGAACGAGCGCAACAAAGGACATGCTCATGGCTTCGCTGAGGCTTCGTCCGGAGGATTGCGACCAGGCGAAGAGTCCGAGGTTCACAATTGTGGACCAGATGCCCCCTGCGGCCATGAGGACCACCACAGGACGCGAGAAGATGCTCGCAGACGGATCGCGCGGCGGCTTCTTCATCGCATCCGGATCAGCCGGATCGACCGCCAGCGCAAGAGCGGGGAGGCCGTCTGTCGCCAGGTTCACATAAAGAATCTGCACGGCAGAAAGAGGCATGGGCAGACCCAGGACTGCCGCTCCCGCCATCAGTCCGATTTCGCCGATGTTCGAGCTGAGCAAATACATTAAGTACTTCTTAATATTTCCGAACACACCGCGCCCCTCTTCGACTGCGGCAACAATAGAGGCGAAATTGTCATCGGTCAGCATCATCGCGGCTGCTTCTTTTGTGACGTCTGTGCCTGTGATTCCCATAGCGATGCCGATGTCTGCTTTCTTGAGAGCCGGGGCATCGTTGACTCCGTCGCCGGTCATTGCGATGAAATAGCCCTTCTTCTGAAATGCGCTGATGACGCGCAGCTTGTGCGCGGGCGAAACACGCGCGTATACTTCGATGGTTTCGACCTGGTTTTCGAAATCTCCCGGATCCATTCCGTCGAGCTCGGCTCCCGTGACCACGCGCCCTTTTTCGAGAATGCCCAGTTCGCGCGCGATCGCTTCCGCGGTGACGGGATGATCTCCCGTAATCATGATGGGCTTGATTCCGGCCGCGCGGCAGGTGCGGATTGCTTCGCGCGCTTCTGTGCGCGGCGGGTCGATCATGCCCACGAGCCCAAGGAACGTCATGCCAGATTCAGCCGTTGATTTTTCCGCGCCCGATTTTTGCGCCACGGCGAGCACGCGCAGAGCCTTGCGCGCCATCTTCATCGCTGCTTCAAGAATGGCGCCGCGAAGCTCGTCCGAGAGGGGCTCGTCTCCATTCGGCGTCAGCCAGTGCGTGCAGGATGCAAGAATCACTTCCGGCGCGCCTTTCGCGTACGCGGAGACTCCGTCCGGAGTCGTATGCAGGGTCGTCATGCGTTTGCTTTCTGAGGTAAAGGCGATCTCGTCGATCCGCGGAAATTCCTGATCGAGGCGCGGTTTGTGGAGCCCCGCTTTTCGCGCTGCGACGACGAGCGCGCCTTCCGTCGGATCGCCCGTCATGCGCCATCGATCTTCCTTTTCTTCAAGAAGCGCGTCCGAAGAAAGCGCGGCCGCGCGCAGAAGCGCAAGCAAAGCCGGGCCCGGCTCGACCTGTTTTCCATCCTGCGTAAATTCGCCCCGGGGCATGTATCCCGAACCGCTGATTTCAAACGTTTCGCCGCCCGCGAACGCAGCGCGGGCTGTCATTTCATCGCGCGTCAGTGTGCCCGTCTTGTCCGATCCGATCACAGAAACGCTGCCGAGAGTCTCAACGGCCGGGAGCCGCCGAACGAGCGCGTTTCGCTTTACCATTCGCTGCACGCCCAGCGCCAGCGAGATCGTTACGACGGCCGGCAGAGCCTCCGGCACAACTGCCACGGCGAGAGCAATGCCGAAGAGGATCATTTCAACGAGCGGCGCGCCGCGAAGGATGCCGAGACCTGTGACGATTACGACAATGACCAGGGCCGCTTTCGCAAGCGCGCTGCCCACGCGGTCGAGATTTTCTTGTAGAGGCGTGCGCCCGATCTCAACGGCTTCGAGCATGGACGCGATTTTCCCGAATTCAGTCAGCATCCCGGTCGAGCAGACCACAGCTGTGCCCCGGCCGTAGTTGATCGAAGTTCCAGCAAAGACCATGCTGGATCGTTCCGCCAGGGCAACAGACGCTACGGGCGCTTCGCCTTTTGCAACCGGAGTGGATTCGCCCGTAAGAGATGCCTCCTCTGCGCGGAGGTTATGAGATTCGACGACGCGGGCGTCCGCAGGAACGCGGTCTCCGGCGTGAAGAAAGATGATATCGCCGATGACAAGATCGCGCGCCGGAATCTTCTGCTTCTGTCCGTCGCGCAAAACCGTTGCGGTCGGAGCTGCAAGGCTGCGCAGAGCCTCCATCGCGCGCTCTGCGCGAAACTCCTGAACGAACCCCAGAAGTACCGCAAACATTACGATCACGCCGATGATGATCGATTCCGTGGCATGACCCATGAATGCGGAAAGCGTGGTCGCAATCATCAGGATGATAACGAGCACATTTTTGAACTGAGCAAAGAGAATCTGCCATGGAGTGATCTTGCCCGCAGCCTGGATTTCGTTCGGGCCTGTTGCAGCCAGGCGGCGCCCGGCTTCCTCGGAAGTGAGGCCTTCGCGGCTGGTTCCGAGGGCTGTGAAAACTTCGCTCAATGTAACTGCGAAATGGTTCATTCTATTCTCAGAAGTGGAACGCGGTTCGGCAGGGACCATGGCCGGATCGTGATCGGTTCCCGCGTACGCGCAATCAAAATGCGCGGCGCAATTCAATCCTGCGCCGCGCTTTCAGGCAAATCAGCAGCATCCGGTGCCGCAGCCGCAGGAGCCTTCGGGTTTGATGCCCGTAACTGTTATGCTCTTCACCTGCGTGCCGCTGGCGCGATAACCCGCAATGTCCTCTTTCGAGGCGTACTGTTCGAGGATTGCGTCCGGCAGCTCGACGACGCGTTCTTTCACGACTTTGACTTCGGAAAAGCCCGCGCGATGGACGATTCCTAGATAGTCGTTCTGTTGCAGGGCGCCGCTCACGCAGCCTGCAATCATTTCAGCGGCTGTGCGAAGGTGATCGGGAAGAGTCCCGTCGAGGACGATGTCTGAGATTGCGAAGCGACCCCCTGGCTTGAGCACCCGGAAGATTTCAGAGAACGCGCGTTCCTTGTCGGGGACAAGATTCAAAACGCAGTTGCTTGTCACCACATCGATCTGGGCCGGGCCAACCGGAAGATGTTCGATGTCACCCTGACGAAATTCGACGTTGCTGTAGTTCAGCCGTGACGCATTGTGCCGGGCCTTCTCAATCATGTTTGGAGTAAAATCCACGCCGATCACTCTCCCTTTTTCGCCGACTGCGGCTCTTGCTACGAATGCGTCGTTTCCCGCTCCGCTTCCGAGATCGAGAACGCTTTCTCCCTGCTTGAGTGCGAGCGTGGAAAGGGGCATTCCGCAGCCGAGTCCCAGGTCTGCGTCCGCCACGTAGCCTTGCGTCTTAGAATAATCTTCGCTGAAGATCGTGAACGTGGAGTCTCCGCAGCCTCCGACGCCGCAGCAGCTTGTTGCGTTCTGCTCGCGCGACTGCTCTGCGATGACAGAGTACTTTTCGCGCACGAGATTCTTGATCTGGTCCGGGGTTTGATTCATTTTCTTTCTCCTGTTGTTGTTTTCTGCGAACGCACGCGATTTCCGGAGAGAAAGCGAGGTCCGAGTTTTGCGACCGCAGAAAGATCGCAGCATCTCACGTGCTGGGCATTCTTCTGGTCTTCTTTAAAGATATCCGGCGATTGCTCAGCAATCTCCGACACAAGTCCGATAAGCCTGGGCGCAATCGGATTCCACGAAGAATCCGAGAGTGAATAGTAGACCCACTTGCCTTTTTTCTCATCGGAGACGAGACCCGTGAGCTTCATCATCTGTAGATGCTTGGAAAGCGTCGCGTAAGGCATGCGAAGAGCGGCGGAAATCTGACAGACGCAGAGGCTCTTGTTCGCACGCAAGAGGGCGAGAATCCGAATTCGCATGGGATCTGCGAAGGCTCGCAGTGCGTTGACCGCTGCATCCATGTGCACAGTAAAGAGAGGCCCGGGTTTGTCGGCTATCTTATTTTCCAAAATGAGAAAATGAAAACGGGAAGGAAGCACCGGGCGGCAACGCGAGAAAATCCAGAAGAATCAGGACAGAGGGGCTACGATGGCGGTCTGGCCGGACATGAGGACGGAAACGCTCGCCCCAGGAGGTGGTTTGATTTCCACCTTGCCGCCTTTCTCGGAAAAAGCAACGGACCCGGCCGGGGTCACGGCCGTGACCTGGCCGGTCGAAACGTCGAGGCGGATGCTTACCTGTTCTTGCGTTTCATTCATGGGGAGCCTCGACTGGATTGGAACACCGGTGCGAATTCGGGCAAGTTAAAAAAACGGGCCGCCGCCCTTACTCAAGTTCTACAATCTGACCGGTTTCGGCCTGTCGATCTTCATGGCGGCG
>CAZUJO010000003.1:2937-34276 GCA_964619995.1 uncultured Leptospiraceae bacterium | reverse complement strand
GTGTATTTCTGGCGCGAAGGATCATAAAAATACACAACGTAGCGGCTTACGCCCGGCACGGATTCCCACGTTACCGTTATGCGATCACGAAATGTAGATTTTGACGCATCCACTCTTCCGATTTTCAAAACCGGCAGCGCGGATGTGCTCCAGGCTCCCCCGGAAAGCTGGGAGCGCGCCCGCACGGACTAAACAGACTGCAGATTTCCGAGCGCATCCCGAAACACGGGTTCGCGCGAAGCTCCGATTACCTGAAAGCTGCGAGATGCCGGATCGAAGCGGCTGATTTCGTACCATTCCGCGCCCGGAACGCCAGTCCACGTAATCTGCAGACCTCCCGCCGGCGCCGGCGAAGGAGCCGAGGGCGTGATAGTTTCCGAAAATGCGCGCACGGCGGATCCAAACGTGGACACCACAACATCGAGCACAGGCGGGAGAACGTAACGCTCAAAGATGCCGGGAGCGCGTGCGAAACCTTCCGTCACCGGGCTTACATCCGCGTCGCTTCGTCCATTTCGATAAATGGAAATGATTCGGTATTTGTAGGGAACTCCCTGCTCGACCGCGTTGTCTGTGAAGCGCGTATTGATGGAGAAGCCGATCTTTTCAAAGCGGATGGTTCCGCGCTGGATTTCGTAAGCGACGGCGCCGGGCACAGTTGTCCACGTCAGCTCCACTCTGTCTTCGTAGATGCCGCGTGTTGCCGCAACTTCGCGGGGCGCGAAGAAGAGGTTGTCCGTTGAAGGAGGCGAGGCAAGAGACCGGTCGCGTTGTTCGATTGTGAAGCCAGCTGTGACGGCTCTCGGAAAAAAGCGGTAGCTGATGTAGCCGAAGCCATTTTCACCCCACGCTTTTCCCCAGGAGTTCATGATTTTGAAGGCGCCGCGGCTTCCGTTCACTTCCCGGTTGTCGTCATAGCCGACCACCGTTACGGCATGACCGCCGTAGAATTTCCCGCGAAACTCATCGTATGCGGGCGAAGACTTATCCATCTTATAGAAGTTCTCGTAGGCGAGGATTCCGAGCATTACCGGATTCCCTTTGGAGAGTTCTGATTTTACCGAATCGACCGACGTGGAGTCAATCGTGCGAAAGCCGCGCGATCGGAACTGCATTGCTTCCGCGATCGCCTCCGGTCCAGGCTGCGAACGATAGTCGCTCAGGTTGTACGGCATCTTATTCCACGTGGAAACTCCGCGGTTGACAAGAAGGCGAAGGGCGGCGATCGGATCGGATCCCTGGTCCCTTCCGCCGTTGATCTGATTGTAAATGAAAGCCGGAGACATGACACGCAGCCCAGGTCCTCCGTAGATCGGCGAGTCGTAACTCCAGCCGTTCAGTCTTCGCTCCTGGTAAGAGCGAATCGCATAGGCAAGAGACCATCCAAGGCAGCTTCCCTGTTCGCCCTGAAATCCAACCGGCGGCATTTCGCTCGAAAGATCGAAGGAACCGGGAAGACTTCTATCTTTATAGAAGGCGCTGTCCACCATCGGCAGGCTGCGGTACTCGTCCGGATTGGGCGGCAGAAATCCGCAGTGAAACGATCCGTTTTTGCACTCCGACGGCATTACGCTCGCCGGATTAAACGAATCCTGTGCTGCGAGATCTCCTGCGCATAGCAGTGCAAAGGCGGTGAGGGCGCCCGCAATGCGCGCAAAACGCATTTTATTCGTATACCGGAGTGACCCAGTGTTTGAATTCACTGTCTTCTCCGAGGACGCATTTGAGGAAACGAGAACGCAGTCTTTCCGTGAGCGGACCGATCTCCCCGCTGCCGATAATGCGCCGGTCAATCGCAGAAACCCACGCAATTTGCGCGCCGGTTCCGCAGAAGAATACTTCGTCTGCGATGTAGAGCTCTGCTCTGGCCACATCGCGCTCTTCGACCGGGATGCCTTCGGATTTTGCAAGCTCGAGCACACTGCGCCTTGTGACCCCTTCAAGGACGGAGGCGGCAACGGGCGGAGTGATGAGAACTCCGTCGCGGACAAGGAAGATGTTCTCCGCGGATCCTTCGCAAACAAACCCGCGCAGATCGAGGAAAATGGCTTCATCGTATCCGTTCTCCACAGCTTCGGATTTGGCAAGGCCGGAGTTTGCGTATCCGCCGGAAACCTTGCCGCGTGTCGGTATGATGTTATCATCAATGCGTCTCCAGCTTGAGACGCAGGCCGACAGCCCTTTGTTCGTATCCAGGTAGTCGTCCATGACAAGAGAATAGAGGGAAAAGTCATCTTTCACGTCGTGGAAGCGAGGCGAAAGCTGGGTGGCCGACTTGTAGAGAAACGGTCGGAAATAGACGTTCTGGCGGAAATTATTGAACCGCGCCACCTGGATGAGGATGTTTCCCATTTCCTTTTCAGAAAGAGGCGGGGTCATCCGCATCATGCGCGCGCTCTGGTGCAGGCGTTTGAAATGCCGGTCCATGCGAAAAATCAGCAGGTTTTGCAGGGCCTTCGAGTAGTACCCGCGCACGCCGCCAAAGACTGCCGTGCCGTATTGCAGCGCGTGGGTAGCCACGTTCACGTTGCAATCCGCCAGTTTCTTGAACTCACTTTTGTGATAGGCGATTGTGTTCAGGTCCATGGGGAAAGGCTCAGAGAGGGCCATGCGGCGTCAACTGTGGTTTTTGCGGCGGTCTGCGAATGCGCCTGCGGGAATTTCAGGGGACATAACGGCGTTCGAAAGGGTCTGAGCGCCGGGACGAATTCCGCGCCCGGCCGGGCGCGGATCCAGGGAGTCGCTTACTTGAAAACAGACGCCAGGAAAGAAATCATTTCTTCCCAGGACTTCTTGTCCGCCTCTGCATTGTATGCGATCGGCATCTTGAATTCTTTCGCATAACGGTCCGCATCTTTGTTCGTAAACACATGGGTTGCGCCCGGGTGCACTGTGACTTTCAGATCTGCGCCCGCCTCTTCCATTTCCTTTTTCAGCGCATCCACCTTCTCCATGGGAACGAAATTGTCCGCTCCGCCGTGTTCGACGAGAAGCTTCGCTTTCACTTCGCCTTTCTTCGCCGGCTTGATTGGATCGAGGCTGCCGTGAAAGCTGACCACGCCTTTGAGGTCGGATCCCTGACGCGCCATGTTCAGCGCAATGCCGCCACCGAAGCAATATCCGATCGCAGCAATGCGCGAAGAGTCAACCGTGGACTGGGACTTAAGGAAATCGAGACCGGCATTGAATCGCTCTTTGCCTTTTTCAAAATCTTTGTAAACCGATCCCGCCAGCTTGCCTGCTTCGTCCGGGTTTGCCGCGAGCTTTCCGTCGCCGTACATGTCGATGGCGAGAGCCGTATATCCGAGTTCTGCAAGCATGGTGGCGCGCTTCCGTGAGTAGTCGTTGTTTCCCCACCATTCATGCACAACGATTACGCCCGGACGTTTTTCTTTTGAGTCTGCATCGTATGCGATGAATCCTTTCAGGGTTTCATCTCCGGATTTGTAGGTCACTTCCTCCGTGTGGATATTCTTTTTGCAGCCGATGAAGCTGACGACGGCGAGAATTGCCGCGAGATATTTTGTCATAGTCCCTCCAGACCAACCGTGAGTATGGCATTGAAAAAAGTCAAACGACTGCGGCTGAGCCGCTTTTTTTCTCGCTCGCCGAAGCGGCCGGGTGAGCATCGCACATGACGTTGCGCGCCGGACTCGTCCTGTTCCCCGGGCTCACCCAGCTCGATCTCACGGGCCCTTATGAAGTTTTTTCCCGCACACCGGGCGTCGAAACCCTGCTCGTCGGCGCGAACCTTGAGCCCGTAAGAAGCGAATTCGGGCTCACAATTCAGCCGCAGGTGGATTTTGAGAGCTGCCCGCCGCTTGATATTCTCTGCGTGCCGGGAGGATCGGGAACGCTGGCGCTTTCCGAGGATGAAGCGGCCCTGAGTTTTCTGCGCCGAACAGCCCAGCAGGCGAAATACGTAACATCGGTCTGTACGGGATCTCTGGTTCTGGGTGCTGCGGGTCTCTTGCGCGGCTATCGCGCAACCACGCACTGGCTGAGTCTCGATCTACTGCCTTTGTTCGGCGCGATCCCGGTGCGCGAGCGGGTTGTGGTGGATCGAAATCGCATAACGGGCGGCGGCGTTACTGCCGGGATCGATTTTGCCCTGACGATTGCTTCGCAGATTGTCGGCCGGGATGCCGCCGAAGAAATTCAACTCATGATTGAATACAATCCTGCGCCGCCCGTGGACCGCGGTCATCCTGACAAGGCTCGCCCGGAGATTCTCGAGACTGTCCTGAACAAGCGAGCCGCCTTTCAGAAGAAACGCCGCGAAACCTACGAACGTATAATGAGGGCTCAGTGATTCATCTCATCAAAAGAAAGATTCCGCGCACCGGAGAAAGCCTGCCCGCAATCGGTCTCGGGACATGGCAGACCTTTGACCGGGCCCCGGACGAGAATCTCCTTCGCGTTGTCAGAGAGTTTCACGAAGCAGGCGGCAAGTTGATTGACTCATCGCCCATGTACGGGCGCTCCGAGGAAACAGTGGGCAGTATCTGTGCGCCTAACGTTCAGGAATTCTTTCTGGCGACGAAAGTGTGGACGAAGGGCGAGAAAGAAGGAATCGCCCAGATGGAGAGCTCGTTCCAGAAGCTCCGGACTCGCAAGATCGATCTCATGCAGATCCACAACCTGGTGGACTGGCGGATTCACATGAAGACGCTCCGAATGTGGAAAGAAATCGGGCGCATTCGCTACATCGGCGTAACCCATTATACGGCTTCATCTTTTGCGGAATTGATTCTCGCGATTCGGGAACGGCACGTGGATTTTGTTCAGTTCCCATACTCTGCTGTGACGCGGGCCGCTGAAGAGTCGCTCATGAAAGAGGCGCAGGAATTCGGCGTTGCATGCATCGTGAACCGCCCGTTCGAAGAGGGCGCCCTGCTGAGACGCCTCCGCGCAAGACCTCTGCCGACCGTGGCCGCGGAACTCGGATGTTTCTCATGGGCAGAGCTGCTTTTGAAATTCATTCTCGCGCGGCCCGAAATCACATGCGTGATCCCGGCGACTTCCAATCCAGTTCACCTGCGCGAATTGCTGCGCGGCGCAAGCGGCCGAATGCCGGACGAGCGTGAGCGCGAAGCGATTGCTGTTGCCGTGCGAAGCTGAGGACCCGCGGCCCTGCTTTGGCCGTGTCTTCCCTTACTGCCAGGCAGAAGGGACGCCGCGCACGCGGTGGAATCGAATGGAGTTGGTTTCCTTTCCTTCGCCGAGTGGAAGCGCTGCGACCACCACAACTGTTTCGCCCGCCGCCGCCCAGCCGTGCTCGATGAGATAGCGGTCGGCAACGGCGATCTGCGCGTCCATCTCAGAATTTTCCACCACGGGAACAGGAACCACGCCGCGCAAAACATTCAAACGGCGCAGGGTCGGCAGCGCGCTCGCGAGGGCGAGAATCGGAATGCGAGATCTCCATTTCGAAAGGAGAAGCGCCGTAAGATTCGAGCCAGCCAGAACGATGATGGCTTTCGCGCGAAGCCTCTCTGCAGCGCTCACTGCAGCGCCGGCGGCGCCAGCGGAAAAAGAAACCATATCTGCTTCGAAGCTGGGGCGCGAAATGCTCTGGTGTTCGCCGGCTTCGCTCGTAATGCGAAGCATCGCTTCAATCACAAGAGGAGGGTGCTGCCCCACGGCCGTTTCCTCGGAGAGCATGACCGCATCTGTGCCGTCGAGGACTGCATTGGCGACGTCCGTTACTTCGGCGCGTGTCGGGCGGTTTGCGCGAACCATGGAGCGGAGCATTTCTGTGGCCACGATGGCCCACTTTCCGCGCTGTGCCGCGCGAAGAAGGATCTCCTTCTGAATAAACGGAACCTTTTCGAATTCCACTTCGACTCCAAGATCGCCTCTTGCAATCATGATGCCGTCTGCTGCGCGAAGGATGTCGTCTATGTTCTGAAGAGCCTCGGGCCGCTCAAGCTTTGCCATAATCGGAATTCTGTCATTGCCCAGGCATTCGCGCGCCTTGTGAATGTCTTCGGCCCGGCGAACGAAGGAAATTGCCACTACATCAACATCTGTGCCTGCGATGTAGGCCAGATCCCTTCTGTCCTTGTCGGTTAACGTCTCTACGCTCAGGTGGGCGCCCGGCAGATTGAGTCCTTTGTTCGAGAAGAGCTGGCCGCCGCGCACGACTTTCGCAAGGACATCTGTGCTGGTTACGCTTTCCACATGCAGTTCAATGGTCCCGTCTGCGAGGAGGAGCCGCGAACCTGGCTTCACGTCTCTCGTAAGAAATTCATAGGGGCTGTGCACCATCTGGTCGGTCCCTGTGATGTCTCTCGTGGTGATTGTGAACGGTTTGCCTTCGATGAGCTGCACGCCTTCGTCCGCAAGTTTTCCGATGCGCAGTTTCGGGCCCTGAATGTCCGCGAGAATGGCGACAGGAACTCCTTCCGCCTTCGACACGGCGCGCACGCGGTCGATGAGAGGCTGCATGGCCGGTCCGTCTGCGTGAGAGAAATTCAAACGAAAGCAGTCCGCGCCTGCAAGGATCAGGGAACGAATGGCTTCCTCAGACGAGGATGCGGGGCCGAGAGTGGCGATGATCTTGGTAAGCTTGACGCGGTTCATGATGGAAGCAGACGTTCGCGCTGTCTGCAGTCCAGCGAAAACTAATCAATCTTTAGAATGATTTTGCCGCGTGCATGCCCGGTCTCGCTGAGCAGATGGGCCTCTTTTGCTTCCGAGAGCGGAAAGATTCTGTCGATGAGGGGGCGGACCGTTTTGCCGTGAACATAATGCCGCAGCATGTCAAGGTCGTCTGTGCTCTCCCTTGTCATTACAAACGCACAGCGGGGGCCGCCAAAGAGTCCTCCGGTAAGAGAGTCCCAGAAAATCCCTGGACCGACCTCTACGGTTACGTACCTTCCATCCGGCGCGAGAATGTCGCGGCAGTCGGCAAAGTAGGTTTTTCCGACACAGTCGAATACTATGTCATACGTATCATTGAGCTCTGTAAAATCCTGCTGCGAGTAATCCACGAAGGTTTCTGCTCCGGCCTGCCGCACGATGGGCTCGCTCGGAGCGCTGGCCACGGCCGTCACAGCAGCCTGGAAAATCCGCGCGATCTGGATGGCGAACGTGCCTACCCCGCCCGAGGCGCCATAGATCAGAACTTTCTGAGAGTCTTTGATCTCCGCGCGATCGCGTAACGCCTGTAATGCGGTGAGTCCGGCCATGGGAATCGCGGCGCACTCTTCCATGGTGAGATTGCGCGGCGCATGAGATGCGAGCCGCTCGGGAATCGCCGCGAGTTCTGCGCAGGCTCCGCCTTTCATCGGCGGCAGCATTCCGAAGACGCGATCCCCCTTCTGAAAACGGCGTGTGTCTTTGCCGACAGAAAGAACTTCCCCGGCGAAATCGGATCCAGGAATGCGCGGAAATTCGCCGCCGCTCAAAAGTCTGAGACTGCCGGACCGAATCTTCCAGTCGATCGGGTTCACCGACGCCGCATGGATGCGAACCAGGAGATCCTCTGGCCCCGCCTGCGGCTCCGGCAGTTCGGCCGATTCAAGCACGTCTGCTGAACCATACCGGCGATATACGATGGCGCGCATGCAGAATGATCGCCCGCAATTTGGAATCGGTCAATCTTTCTTTGAATTTTCCTTGCGAGCTATTGCAGGCCGATTACGCAGAATCATGCTGTATCGTATCGCGCTCGTGATTCTGGCCGCCCTGCCGCTCTCCTGCCGGACTTTTTTTCACCGCGCGCCTGCCGAAGAAGATGTGCGGGTGATTACGGTAGGCGATCAGGTGCGGCGTTACATCCTGCATGTTCCGGCTTCCTATACGGGAAATGACGCTGTGCCGCTTGTCGTCGTTCTGCACGGAGGCGGCGGCAACGGCCGCGCTGCCGCAAAAATGAGCATGTTCTCTGAAAAAGCGGACCGCGAGGGCTTTCTGGTTCTCTATCCATTTGGATCGGGCCGGTTTGCGGAAAGCCTCCTGACCTGGAATTCGGGCAATTGCTGCGGCTATGCGCTGGAACACAAGATCGACGACGTTGCTTTCATTCGAGCGCTCGTGGAGCAAATCAAGAGTCAGTACCGCATCGATTCTGCGCGCGTCTACGTTACCGGTATGTCGAACGGGGGAATGATGACTCACCGCCTCGCATGCGAAATGTCGGACGTCTTCAGCGGAGCGGCCGACGTTTCCGGCGCGATGAATGTGGCGCAATGCAATCCGGTCAAACCGGTCGCTATGGTGATTTTTCACGGCAAGAAGGATGAACACGTCCTGTTCGACGGCGGAGTTCCGAAGAGACAGGTGGATTCGCATCCGCGCGTGGACCGTCCCGTTTCGTACGCAGTCGATTTCTGGCGCAATCGCAATGGATGCACGCCGTCTCCGTCTGAGTCGCACGACAATGTCATTGTTTCTGATTTCACCTGCACGTCAGGCGGTCTTGCTCTTTATGCGATAGAAGGCGAAGGGCATACGTGGCCCGGCGGGCAAAAAGGATACTTCGGCGCGGACGAGCCGACTCAGGAAATTTCTGCCACGGACGTTATGTGGGATTTCTGGCAGAAGAATCATCGTCCGTGAATGACTTTGTCAATCGGACGCGCGTCCCGTTCTGAGTATAGTCAACAGCATCAAACATGGCCCGCGTCAGTACAATGCCGCGTCCGTGTTTGCGATTGCGTTCGTCCAGGGCTTTGACGTTGCGATTCAGCATCGCATTAAAATCAAATCCGTCGCCCTGATCTGAGATTACAAATTCTACTCCGCTTGAGTCAAAGCGATAGTTCACGCGCACCTTGCGCTGGTTGAAGCGCGGATCCTTCTGGCGCTGCCGGATGAGATCAACGAGCGCGCCAGCCTCCGTGGCTTTCGTCTTTTCTTCAAAAGAGATTCCAAGGTTCCCGTGTTCAATCGCATTCATGAGCATTTCTCGGAATCCAAGGCGAATGCCGTCCAGGTCATCGGGAGACAGGAAACGCGCGGACGCAGCCGTGCATCTGCGGCTGATCAGATCAATGAGCGCAATGCTGTTATCGACAACGTACGTCTGGGTTTCGGATTCGCAGAATTTGCTCAGAAGGTCTTCCGCGGCGACGGCCGCGCGGCCGATGATCACGGGGGTTCCCAGGTTCACCAGTTCAAGCGTCAATCGCATGTCGAGCGAGTCGCCGGCTAACGTTTGAAACGTCGAAACAAATTCTTCGCGCCCGGAAAGGGGCAGGTTCTCAAGGCGTTCGTTCAGCAGGTCGACCGTCATGCTCTGAGAATAGTCTCCGTTTCTTGGAGAGAGATCCTGGAGATTTTTACCTACTACGTCTTCTGGCGAATAGCCGAGCGTTCGGATCGACTGGTTCATGCTCGTGATCGTCCCGTCCGGATCGGCGGAAAAAATGATTTCGTGCGATCCTTCGACGAGGAACCGATATCTCTCTCTGGCAGTCTCGAGCTCCCGGGTGAGAAGCACATTGGCGCGCTGAATTTCCTGCGTCATCGCATCGCGCTCTGCCTCGAGTCTTTTTTGAATGGTAATGTCGCGGGCGATGCCCAGATAGCCTCGCAGCGCCCCGCTGCTGTTGTACACGGGAGTAATCGACAGAAGAACGGGGAGCCTGCTTCCATCCTTGCGGATGTAGGTCCATTCGCGTTCGTCAGGAAATCCGAGACTCGATTTGGCGATGAACGCGTCAAACCCTGCGGGCACTTCTTTTCCGAGTTCAGTCGAAAGTTCCGCCGCGCGTTTTTCGACTTCGAGCCTTTCATGGAGGATTGCCGGAGTGAATTTGCCGATCACTTCCGCCGCTCTGTATCCCAGCATCTTCTCGGCGCCGGCATTGAATCCGCGGATGGTTCCGTCCGTTTCCGTGGCAATGACGCTGAAGTTCGCGCTGTTGAAGATGGCGTTTTGCAAGTCTACAATTTCAGCCAGGCGGCTTTCCTCCTGGCGCTTGACCTGAATCTGCTTTCGCAGTTGGAAATGCGTCATGACCTGTCGCGCGAGCAAACGCAGGATTTCTCTCTGGGCTTCGGTCAGAACGCGCGGGGTGCGATCAATGACGCATAACGTGCCCAGGCTGTACCCCTCTGTGGTCTCAAGGGGCATTCCAGCGTAGAAACGAATCTGCGGGTCACCGGTGACCAGAGGGTTGTCGAAAAAACGCTGATCTTCCGCCGCGTTTTCAACCACGAACATTTCATGGCCGAGAATTGCATGCGCGCAGAAAGAAACCTCGCGGGGGTCACCGGATCCGGCAACGCCCTGCTTTGATTTGAACCACTGTCGGTCCCGGTCAACCAGAGTGATCGTCGAGATCGGAACTCCGCAGACCAGCGAGGCGATGCGCGTGATATCGTCGAGAAGGGGCTCCGCTTCCGTATCAAGCAGACCATAGGAGTAGAGCGCCGCAAGGCGCTGCTCTTCGTCCGGGGGCAGCGCGGCGGGAATCATTTGGAATGCCCGGGTTTCGCGTGCACTCTTCGTTCAATCCGCGGATCAGGCACAACCCAGATGACTGCGACGAGGACCGTTACGGTCATGGCGAAGCGCGGGTCCACAAAAGACAGCACGATTGATACGATGTAAAGCACGACAGAGATGACGCCCTTGCGGTCGCGGCCAAGCGCCTGCGCAAGCTCTGAGTCCTTTCCCTGATGAGCGACGAGCACGCGCGCGAGTATGAAATACGCGATGCCGGCCATCAAGAGAACGAAGGAGTAAGCTGCGACCGGAATGGTTGTGAAATGATTTTCGCCCATCCATCCGGTAACGAACGGCAGAAGTGAAAGCCAGAAGAGAAGATGCAGATTCGCCCAGAGCGCGCCGCCCTGAATGCGCGAAACGAGGTGAAGCATATGATGATGATTGTTCCAGTAGATGCCTACATAGACGAAACTCAGAATGTAACTCAAGAGTGTCGGGACAAGTGGTGTGAGCGTTTCAAGAGTGTCGCCGTGCGGAACTTTGAGTTCGAGCACCATGATGGTTATGATGATGGCAATTACGCCGTCACTGAAAGCTTCGAGTCTACCCTTTGTCATGAGTAAATTCTCGTCCGATCGCGCTCCGATGTCAAAAGAAATTCCGAATCATGCTTGGCCCGCGAAACCTTAGACGGCCGCGAGCTTCTGTTCGCGTTCCGAGCGGACGAGCGCGCGAAGGAGGTCGTCGATATCGCCGTCGAGCATTGCGGAGAGATTGTGGGAAGTAAATCCAATGCGGTGATCCGTCAGGCGGTTCTGCGGAAAGTTGTATGTGCGGATTTTTTCTGAGCGGTCTCCGCTTCCTACCTGATCCTTTTTCAGCGCGGATTCTTCCGCATGGCGCGCGGACTTCTGGCGCTCAAGCAGCCTGGCCCTGAGAACTTTCATGGCCTTGTTCTTGTTCTTGAGCTGGGAGCGCTCGTCCTGGCATGTGATGACCAGTCCGCTCGGAATGTGGGTGATGCGAATTGCAGAATCTGTCTTGTTTACGTGCTGTCCGCCCGCGCCGCTTGCACGATACGTGTCGATCTGCAGATCTTTGTCGTCGATCTGAATCTCTTCTTCTTCGGCCTCGGCAAGAACGGCAACCGTCACTGCGCTTGTATGAATGCGCCCGCCGCTTTCCGTTACAGGAATTCTCTGCACGCGGTGTGTGCCCGCTTCCTGATGGAATAGATCGTATGCTTCTTTGCCTTCGACTGCGAAGGCGATCTCTTTGTAGCCGCCCAGATCCGATTCGACGGAAGACAGCATTTCCATTTTGAGATTCGATCGTTCGATGTATCGCATGTACATGCGGAACAGATCGCCCGCGAAGAGAGCGGCCTCTTCGCCGCCCGTGCCTGCGCGAATCTCCACGATGACTGCCTTGCCAGCGTTTGGATCGGGAGGAAGCAGCAGCGTTTCCATCTCGTCGCGGCCCTGCGCGAGTTCCTGGTCAAGCCTTGCCTTTTCTTCAACGGCCATTTCGCGCAGATCCTGGTCAGCGCCCGAGTCGGCGAGAATGCGCGCCGCATCTTCCTGATCTTTGAGCAGCCTGAGAAATCTTTCAATCGGTTCCACTCGGGCGGAGAGGATGGAGTGTTCGCGCGCCAGATCCTTGAAGCGGGAAGGATTGGAGGTAACATCGGGCTGCGAGAGAAGGTCTTCGATCTCTCTTACCCGCAGGAGTTCCTTTTCCAGTCTGTCTTTGACGCCGCTCATGATCTGAAATGTACCCCCGACAGGAGTCGAACCTGTCCACATGGTTTAGGAAACCACTGCTCTATCCACCTGAGCTACGGGGGCGTCCTGTCAGGGTGCTCAAAAAGAGGCTCCTGGTCAATCGGATTTGTGTTCCTCTGGCTGCTGCGAGCGCGCCTCCGTTGCCCTCAAAAGAAATTGCCGCGCCGCACTGGACTGGCTCAATGCTCATACGCCCGGACGAGCAGATGACTGTAATCATCGCATACCATTTCCTGCATCTTCTGGTCATCGTCGTAAATCTATTCGCGTGGATGTTTCGCGAAACCCGCCGCCTTCACCTGCTCGTAGTTTTCCTGACTCTATTCTCCTGGATTGTCCTGGGCTGGCGCTTCGGCTTCGGATACTGTTTCATAACGGACTGGCACTGGCAGGCCATGGAAATCCGCGGAGCGCGCGGCCTTCCGAATTCTTACATCAAATATCTGGTGGATCTTTTTACCGGATGGGATTCCAATCCTTTCTGGATTGATGCGGCGACGGGAATCTCTTTCGCAATTGCCGTTATCTGCTCTTTGTACGTGAATCGCGATCTCTTTGCGGATGCAGGGATTCGTCTTGCAGCACGGCTCAATAGATCCAGGGAATGAGCCGCCAGGAGCGACTCGAATAATCTCTATAAGCTGATCCGAACTCTTTCTGCAGCATGGCTTCCTCGGACGGAATCCGAATCACGCAAAGAAGCAGAAAGGACGCTAGCGCTGGAATGAATACGATCCAGTTTGCGCAGAGAGGAAATTGAAAAAGAATCGATGCGAAGATCGCCGAGTACATGGGATGGCGCAGGCGGCGAAAGGGGCCGTCCTGGATGAGAGTGTGGTCGTGTTCAAGCTCCAGCACCGGCGACCAGCGTTTCCCGAGAAATGAATGCACGCGCCAGAAGAAGACAATGCTGACAAACATCCCGATCCCGCCGGAGATCCGAAGCCAGTCGGGAAGCGCAATGGATGCAAAGTCGATCCAGGTTGTGAATGCGTAGAGCGCCGTCGGGCCCCACCAGAAGACTGCAACCAGGGTCACGAGCACAGACTCGCGCAGCATGTGAACGCGCAGCTTCTTGTGGCGTCGCCTGTACTGCATCTGGTAGACGGCCCGCACCGCCGCATAAAAGGCGGTGAGCGCAAAAACCGCGGTTTTGAAGACAGATTCCTGCATAGCGCTCGTTCACATACTCTGTGTTATGCGAATCACAGGAAAGAAGGCCGCTTTATTGCAGCGCCGCAAACCAGTTCCCTGCATTGTCGGAGAATGCAAAGCTCTCGATGCCAAAGTGATTGGAAATTTCCGTTGTCTGGACCTTGCGGTCGACGAGCTGTTTGTGCAGGCCGTGAAGGTCGGGCGTCTTGAAGGCGATCGAAGGTGTGCCCAGGTTCAATCCATGGTCTTTCTGCTGCTCCATAAGTTTCAAGGGGACGAGTTCGAAAGAGAAATCCTGATCCGGAAAACCTACCTGGTTGATTTTGAAACCGCCCGCGTCTTTTGAGTCTTTTACCACGAGGCCGATTTTCCTGGTCCAGAACTGCAGACTGGCCTCCGGGTCCTGTACATAGAGAACTACATATCCTACTTTCATGTTTCCGCCTCCCTGGCTGAGGGCCAGCGGGCCGCGTTTCGCAGATTTCGGCAATGAGAATCCTGCGCTTTCCACAGGAAGAATCATCAGGATCTTCTGGTTGACCTCCCGCACTCGCGAAACTCTTCTTTCGCGTGGAAAGAAAAAACATCGGAGCGATTTCTACCGCCCTCTTTTTTTCCGCATTTGCTCTGTATGAGGCGATTCGTCTTCGCTGGGTTGCCGACGATGCGTTCATTTCATTTCGATATGTCTTGTCGTTTGTGAACGGAAATGGACTGACGTTCAACTCCGGAGAGAAAGTGGAGGGTTTCACGAACTTCCTGTGGACCGTTCTGTTGATTCCATTTTCTGCGGCGGGATTGGATCTGGAGCAAGCGTCCGTGGTTCTGGGACTCGCTGCCTTTGCCGTCCTGCTCGCCGTGTTTTTGTATTTTTCGCGCGGCTGGCGCACCGAAGCGCGCGCAGCAGCCTTTCTTTTCTTCTGCGCGCACCGTCATCTGCAAATCTTTGCAACGTCGGGCCTTGAGACGATGCTCTTTACTCTGTTCGTAACCTCCGGCGTGCTCTGCATTTCCGCTCTTCGCACAATGCGTTCGCGATCCCTGGGGTTTTTCGTTCTGGCTCTTGCTGTTCTTACGCGGCCGGACGGAGCGATTGTGTATGCGGTCTGCGCTGCCCTGGACCTGGGCGGGCATCTCAAAGTTCGCGAATCCCGCTCGGCGGCTGCCGTTATGCGCTCCTTTGTTTCTGTTCACGCTGCGGCGATGGCAATCCTCCTGCCCGTATGGGCCGCGAAAAGCCTGTACTACGGATCGATCGTGCCGAATACGTTCTATGCGAAATCGGCATCGGACCCTTACCTGTCTCAGGGAATCCGTTATGCGGCATTGTATTTCTCCGCCTACTGGCCCCTGGGACTGGTTCTCGTCGCCTCCGCGGTCATGAGCATTCGCTCTGCCGGTCTTCGCATGCCGCTTGCGGTCTGTGGCGCGTACATCGCCTGGGTGATCTACGTCGGCGGCGATTTCATGTTCGCTCGTTTTCTCATTCCGATTACGCCTCTGCTGATTTACTGCGCCGGAATTCTCATCAGCGAAATTTCCGGGAGAACCTGGAGATATGCGGCGTCGTTTCTGCTTCTGTCGGGTCTGATTCTCAAGCCGGATCCGTTTGCCGGCTCAATTGCCGTGCACGGCATATCCGAAGAAAATCGGATCTATACGAGAAGCGGCCGGCAGGAAATGCGCCGTACGGCCGAGGGACTCCGCGAGGCCCTGCTTGCGGCGAATCCGCGGATTGCTTTTGTGGGAGCGCAGGCTGCGTTTGCATATTACTGGTATCCGTTATTCGCCATTGAGTCGGAGACAGGGCTTACGGACCGCGTCATCGCATCGCGCAGAGTGACAGAGCGCGGCCACGTCGGGCATGAGAAGCAGGCCGATCCGGCTTATTTGATCTCGCGAGGCGTGGATGTATGGCTCAGGCCTCCTCCTCCGGGCTTCGAGCCTGAGGCGATTCTCACAATCGAAGGCATTCCGGGCGACCTCTGCATTTTGCGAAAAAATCCGGAGCTCTTCGCCCGCCTGAGCCGGGATCCGCGCTTTCACGTCCGGCCCGCGCGCTAAATGCAAAATACTTTTCGCCAGGCGGCGCGCGGCGTTTCCTGGACGGCGTGGACTCTTCGAGCGGCAAGTATTACCTGATCGCCAATCAGCCTCTGTTCAAAGAGCTGAAGGACTCAGATAAACGCACCGTCGCCGAGCACTGCGAGCTCGTCGAGTTCAAGCCAGGCACGATCATCTACCACAGAGGAACTCCGCGCGATTTCTTCTATATGATTGTGTCTGGAGAGGCGCAGTCGTTCATTCCGGGAGAAAGCGGCCATGAGTCGTTCGTCGAGCTGCACCGCAAGGGCGACTATTTCGGCCTGCTTTCGCTGCTGGCGGATCGACCTCACTCCATCAGCGTGCGGGCGGTTTCCGATCTTCGACTCCTCCGCCTGGATGAACATTCTCTGCGCGAAATCTTGAAACGGATCCCTGACCTTGCACTGACCGTGACCCGCATTCTTTCCCGACGCATCCGGATTGATTCGGCCGGGCCAAAAGAAATCATTCAGAGCAACATCACAGGAATTCTCTCCACCGCAAGTCCCGAGCACGCTGCCGAGTACGCGCAGCGCCTTGCAGCCATGGTGGAACGAGAGTCAGGAAAAAAAGCGCTCGTGATCAGCGCCACGAGCCTTGCAATCAATTACGCGCACATTGAGGAACTGCAGACGCAGGCGATCCAGGAAATCGAGCAGTTCCTGCATCAACGCGCAAGCAAGATTCCGTATATCCTGCTGGTTCTTCCTCCGGCGGGAGAGAATCCAGAGAAATACTATACGCTTCTTGATCATCTATTCTTACTGTATACCGACGAAGCTCAGAGAAAAACGGTGTATGAGCTTCGCGACGGCTCTGCGCTCTCGATTCCGCCTACGGAAGATTATGTTCAGATTGTTCGAACGCATCCAGAACTGAAGTCGCCGCGCGACGAAGACGCGATCCGCAGAAAAGCGCGGGCGATGACGGGAGTTCGGATCGGACTCAGCCTCGGGGGCGGCGCGGCTTTTGGAATGGCCCAGGTAGGACTGCTGAAGATCCTTGAGCGCGAAAAAATCTTCATCGACATGATGAGCGGAACGAGCATGGGCTCGCTGATCGGGTCACTCTGGGCATCCGGCATGAGCGCCGATGAGATCGCCGCGGCCAGTCACAAGTTTGACAGCTTCTTCAAAGTGCTCCGCATGATGGACATCACGATTCCGACATCGGGATTGATTGGAGGAAACAGGATCCGAGATTTTCTCGAAGAAGTCCTTCAGGGAAAAGCCTTCGAAGATTTTCCGATTCCGATCAAAGTGATGTCCTGCGACATCACGACGCGCGAGGAAGTGATCATCGACCGCGGTCCGGCAGCGGACGGGATTCGCGCTTCCATTGCGATCCCCGGTCTGTTCAATCCCGTTCTGCCAGGAGACGGCCGCATTCTGATCGACGGGGGGATGGTAAATCCTCTCCCGGTCAGCGTTCTGAGCAAAGAAGGCGTCAACCGTGTGATCGCAGTCAATTCCATGCCTTCGCCGGAAGCGGCGGCCAGGACCGGGAAGGCTTCGCCAAACGTTCTGGACATACTCCTTCACAGTTTCTATTCGCTGCAGTACCGCATTGCCCGCTACGCACGACAGGAAGCCGACATCTACATGAATCCGATTCTTGAAGGCGCAACCTGGTACGATTTCCACAGGGCAGATGACTTCATTCGTTTCGGAGAGCAGGAAGCCGAAAAGGTGGTTCCGGAATTGAACCAGCTGGCCCGGAAGAGCTGAGTTTTTCCTTGCGGATTTCAGAGCGTTTTCGCACGCTCACGCCCTATGAAACTGCTGCATCCGAAGAACCTCGACCTGGGCACGCTCGACCCGAAATCGCGCGCCATCATGACGCGCACCATTGAGTTTTTTGAAAACAAGGGCCTCGCGAAAGTGAAGCATGACGATCACGAGCGTGTCTGGTACCAGGACTTTCTCGACTTCATCGCAAAAGAGCAGATCTTCTACAAGCTCATGACGCCCGCGCAGTACGGCGATTCAGACGAAGTGCGTTTTGATTCTTACCGCAACAACTTCTTCAATGAAATCCTGGGATTTTACGGTCTGGCTTACTGGTATACCTGGCAGGTTACCATGCTCGGACTCGGGCCGATCTGGAATGGTAAGAACGAAGAGCTGAAGAAGGAAGCCGCGCGCCGATTGAAGGCCGGCGGCATCTTCGCCTTTGGTCTTTCCGAGCGCGCCCACGGCGCAGACCTGATCGCAAGCGAAATGACTGTGAAGGCCGCAGGCCCCGGGAAATACATCGCGAACGGACGTAAGTATTACATAGGAAATGGTAACAAGGCTTCCTTCACGTCAACATTCGGCCGGGAAGAATCGACCGGAGACTACATCTTCTTCGTCGCGGAATCCGCGCACAAGAACTACAACTGCATCCAGAATGTTGTAAATTCGCAAAACTATGTCGCTGAGTACGAACTCAAAGACTACCCGCTTACAGATGCGGACATTCTTTCGCGGGGAAGAGACGCCTGGGATGCATCCCTGGCGACGATCGCATACTGCAAATACAACCTGGGCTGGGCTTCGATCGGCATCTGTACCCACGCCTTCTATGAAGCGATTACGCACGCGCACAATCGGGTGCTCTTCCGCCATCGCGTAACGGACTTCCCGCATATCAAACAATTCATGACGGATGCGTGGACCCGCCTGATTGCAATGCGGATGTTCTCCTTCCGGGCCAGCGACTACATGAGAGCTGCGTCTGATGACGATAAGCGCTATCTCTTGTACAATCCGATGGTGAAGATGAAAGTCACCATGCAGGGCGAAGAAGTCGTGAACCTCATGTGGGATGTGATTGCCGCGAAGGGCTTTGAAAAAGACGGATATTTCGAAATGGCAGCGCGTGACATTCGCGGCCTGCCCAAGCTCGAAGGCACAGCCCAGGTGAATATGGTGTTGATCATCAAGTTCATGGACAAGTATTTCTTTGAGCCCGTGCAGTATCCGGCGCTTCCTCTCAAGAAGGAACTGGCGAATGACGACGGGATGTTCGCGCAGGGCAGCACGAGCAAAGGTCAGAACAAGATTCAATTCCATGATTTCAACATCGCCTACTCAGCCTGCGATCTTCCGAACGTGAAGGTCTTCCGGTCCCAGATCGAGATTCTTAAAGAGTTCCTGTCGAAGACACCGCCGGACAAGGCTCAGTCCCGGGATCTGGATTTCATGTTGAATGTGGGCGAGCTCTTTACACTCGTTCCTTACGGTCAGCTGATTCTCGAATACGCGAAGCTTGAGAAAATCTCCGATGATCTCGTGGACCAGATCTTCGATTTCATGGTGCGGGATTTCTCAAAATACGCCGTGCAGTTGTATTCGCGCACTTCGACGACGCCGGAACAGATGGATGTCTGTCTTCGCATGATCAAGAAGCCCGTGGCGAATCCTGCAAGATTTGACAAAGTGTGGAACGAGCACGTGCTGTCACAGAGCGGCTCCTACACGATGAATCCGTAACGAGGCGAAGGGCCGCATGCTGGAGTTTCTGTTCTATGCTGTGCCGGCCCTTCTTGCGGCAATCCTGACAATTCCGTGGCGCTGGATTTTCCCGGCGCTCCTCGCTCGGTTCTCGCAGCACCCTTTCCCTGCAATATCAATTGGTTCGGTCGTACATTCTGCGCTCATCTTTCTCCTGTTTGCGGGGGGTTTGCTCTTCTTGCCTGGCATTCCCGCAGACGAAAACGGCGGCGAGGCTGTGGTTCTTTACATTCAAATCGGCGCTCTATGCGCGGCGGTTTCGCAGATCGCTTACTGGCTTCTGTACAGCATCGCCTGAAAAAATCCCGCCCTCTGATCACTTTCGCGCATTGCGGGTTGCAAAAAAGCGAGATGGAAAGAATTTGCCTCGTCCTTTCGAATTCATTTCAAACTAAACAGGAGTCCTTATGAGTGCTCACCAGGCAATGGAACATTCAGAACACATTCAGCACGCGGGGCATGGCCACGGCGACGAAGGCCATGGTCATGCGAAGAAAGCATCCGGCATGGCGGTGGGCATCACGATGGCCCTTCTCGGCGTGCTTCTGGCATTCACGGCGGCGAAAGTGGGAGGCGAAAGAGCCGAACTTGTAAAGACGCTCGTCGAACAGTCTGATGCGCTCGGCAAGTACAACGCCCAGGACGTAAAACACCGCGTCGCGATGATTGCAGTCCAGCAGCTTCATGCGAGCATCTTCGTGGATCCGCATCCGACAGCGGGCAAAAAGGACCTCATGGCCATGGTAAAGACCGTTGAGCGTTACCTCATAGAGTCGAAACTTGCGAAGGCCTGGGCTGAGTCTTTTGACCCGGCCATCGTTGCGCATACAGAAGCGCAGGAGCATTACGAATGGGGTCAGCTTGCCGCTGAAGTAGGCATCGTGACCGCCTCGGTCGCCCTGCTCCTGCATCGCAGAGAAATCTGGTTCGCTTCGGTGGGTCTGGGTGTCCTCGCCATTGGGATCACGATCGTTACCTGGGTTCACACGTCGCACGAAGTGCGCGAAGCTGAGGAAAAAATCCACGAACATTACACAGAGTATCGTACCACGCGAAATGCGAACAAGACGACGAATGAAGAGGATGAGCTTCTTATCTCGATTCGCCGCTGGGCAGGGGAGCCTCGTCCGGAAGCCGGCGCCGAGAAATCGGAAGGCGAAAAGAAGCCAGAGGGCGAAAAGAAAACACAGGCCGCGCCCGCTCACCACTAATTCTTTGCGCGAAAAGCGACAGCTGCGGGAAATCATTTGACGGATTTTCCGCGCTGTCTTTGTATCCCCCACATGAAAATGCGCCCCATCCCCACGCTGATTTTTGCGAGCCGCTGGCTCCAGCTTCCCCTGTATCTGGGTCTGATACTTGCCCAGGCCGTCTATGTGTATCATTTCTGGCTGGAATTGATTCACCTGATTGAAGGCGCATTCGGGTCTGAAGAAGCGGTGGCGGCGATTGCCCACACAGTGCTCACGCAGGCTTCGCCCGAGGCGGCTGTTCCAACACACCTGAACGAAACGCTGATCATGCTCGTGGTTCTCGGGCTCATTGACGTTGTGATGATTTCCAACCTGCTCATCATGGTAATTGTTGGCGGCTATGAAACATTCGTATCACGTATGAATCTCGAAGGTCATCCAGACCAGCCTGAATGGCTGTCGCATGTAAACGCCTCCGTGCTCAAAGTGAAACTTGCCACGGCGATCATCGGCATCTCCTCAATCCATCTGCTGAAGACATTCATCAACTCAGCGCAGTACGATGCGAAAACTCTGCTGGCTCAAGCCGGCATTCATTGTGTGTTCTTGATCTCTGCCATGGCGATTGCGGCATCCGATCGGATCATGGGCACCGGCAGCGTGCACAGTCAGCTGAAAGCGCATGGTGCGGCCACAATCGAGTCCGAGCACAAGAAACACTGAGACTACTCTGAGAAGTCTGCCTGCGGGCAGACTTCCTTGCCCTTCCCCGTCGTAATTAAACCTGAATTTCTTACTTGATCTCAAGCCGGAATCTGTCCGTCCTCGTGCAAAGGAGGGACCATGACACGAATTCTACTCATATTGCTTGCGCTGTCGATGTCCTTGAGCGGCCTTTCGGCTGACGACAAGGATAAGAAGCGCGAACAGGGAAAAGAACACGAAGAACGCGGACGCGAAAAGCGCGAGGAAGCCCGCGATAAGAAAGACGAAAAGGGAAAAGACAAAAAAGACAAGAAATCCCAGGCCCGTCAGATCGCACATCTTCAGAAGCGGATTGCGCATTTGAAGCAGGTGGCCGCGGATCTTGATGCAAAAGGGAACTCGGAAGCAGCCGCGAACGTGCGAAAGACCATCGAACGTGCCGAGGCGAAGCTCGCCGAAAAACAAAAAGCCCTCGGCATCAACGATGCTGACGTAAAAGCAGCGGACGCGCCGGAAGGAGAGACGAAATGAATAAGCAAAAACTTGCAGGCATTGCGCTTTTGATTCTTTCGGGCATGCTCGTTACCGCGTGTCCCGACCGCCCGAAACAGCAGGAAGAAACGCCTGCGGCGCAGACCATGACACCGGACGCAGCGAAGGCTGAGGCCGATTCCGTCCTCAAAGATATCGAGAACCTTTGATTTTCTGTCTGCGCTTTTTGCGTGACGCCTTGCGTTCGTACGACAATTGAACCAATGGCCGCGAAAAAGGCGCAGACTGCTCTCTGTTTAAATTCTGCCTACTTTGGATTCTATGCCCACGCCGGTTTCGTGCACGGACTCGTAAGCGGAGGCTTTCGTCCGGACATAGTAACGGGCTGCTCGTCTGGCGCGATGATTGGCGCGCTTTACTGCGCTGGCGTGGATATGGACGAAATGGTCCGCCTGATTCGGCGCATCCGAAAGAGCGATTTCTGGGAAGGAAACGTGGTTACGCAGACGGCCCGGGCTCTTGCCCGCGGCGTTTCTCGCTATTCGGGCCTCCTTACAGGAAAAAAGATTCGCGCGCTGCTTGAACCTTACCTGGGCGGACTTGAGTTTACCGACTTAAAGACACGACTGGGCGTGGCTGTTTCGAATGTGACTACGGGCCGGCGCGAACTGCGCACAAGCGGAAGCGTGCTCGACAGCGTTATGTGCTCCATGGCTTTCCCCTTTCTCATGGAGATTCAGAAGATGGACGGCTGCGACTACATCGACGGAGGCGTCGTTGATCACGAGCCGACCAAAGAGTTGATTCTGGATCCGCGCGTGAAGCGCATTCTCATTCACATGATCGAGACGGAACGCGAGTCGATTCCGCGAAGTCCTATCGTGCGAGCCTTCCACGCCAGTCTGCAGATCATTGATCACGAAACTCGAGACCTTAAAGAGAAGCTTGCGGAAAAGAGAAAGAAAGAGATTCTTCGCGCTCTGACGAATACTCCTCATCTCGGTCCGGGCCGCACGCATCAAGGCGAGGAAGCGCTCGAAGCAGGCGCCGCAAGCGCCCGCCGAATCCTGAAAGAACTGCGCATTAAACGTTAGGCGGCGATCCGTTTACTTTTCGCCGCGGATTCGCTGCAGAAGCGGTCCGATTCCGTAGCCGGATTCATTTGAGACGGGCTGGTGAGGGGCGCCCAGATCGCTCCAGGCACGCAGAGTTTCGGAGCGCTCTTTGTTATTGAGCTTATCCCATTTCGTAAGAGCGAAGATGAAGTTTCTGTCCGTGGATTCGCACCACTGACGGATCGAGATTTCCTCCGTCGCGGGTTTTCTTCGCGCGTCGAGAACGACCACGAGAAGGCGGAACCTGGTCTCAGCCAGATACTCATCCACCATCAATCGAATTCGTTCTCTTTCTGTGTGCGAAAGAGCGGCATATCCGTATCCCGGCAGATCGACGAGATAAAGGCCAGGACCGCCGGAAGATCCGGGAGGAACCAGAAAATAGTTAATGGTGCGCGTTTTTCCCGCTTTCTTTGACGTGCGCGCGAGATTCGCATGATCGCAAATGGAAGAGAGCAGGGATGATTTGCCGGAATTGGATCGGCCAGTGAATGCAACGACCGGAATCGCCGCATTCGAAGGACAGTCTGCCGCGGCGGCAAAGGAGCCCTTGTATTCAACTCCGCGAAAGAAATCAGGCTTCTTTGACAAAGATCGTGCTCAGATTTGGATTCAGGAAATCGCCTCGAGCACCTTGATCAGTTCTTCGCGCGAGCGCTTGAAGAGAGTGACCAGCTCGACGTGTCCGTACCGAATGATACCGGATTCATCAATCAGATAGACGCCGCGCCTTGTGCCAAGAGGCGACATACATCCGTAAAGATCAGCAACCTTATGATCGGGGTCTGTCAGCAGGGGAAAGGGAAGATCGTACTTCTTCTTAAATTGCACGTGCGATGCGGAGTCATTGCCGCTGATGCCGACCACCTCTGTTTGAAAGCCGCGAAACGATTCAATTCCGTCGCGATAGTCGCAGAGCTGGGCCGTGCAGACGAGCGTGTCGTCCCCCGGATAGAAAACCAGAAGAACCTTGCGCCCGCGCGCGCTTGAGAGCTTCCACGGTTTTCCGTCGTCTGCTATGAGTTCAAAATCGGGTGCTGCTGTTCCGGATGCCAGTGCCATTGATCCTCCTTCTCCGTCAGGAGAACTTCGCAAAGTCAATCTTGTCCGGCGGCGCTGGCCGCGCGAAATAGAAGCCCTGCAATTCATCGCAATGAATGCTCTTCAGATACTCAAACTGACGCTCGGACTCCACACCCTCGGCGATGACGCCGAGTTCCAGGCTGTGCGCCATGGCCACGATCGCATCGGCAATCGCCTTGCTGTCTGTGTCCTCCGGCAGATCGCGGATGAAGGAACGGTCGATTTTGAGGCGGTGGATCGGCAGCCGCTTCAGATAGGCGAGCGAAGAATATCCCGCGCCGAAGTCATCGATGGACAGACCGACTCCGAGTCCTCCAAGATCTTCGAGAAACCCGAGCGACAGCTCCACATTCGGCATGGCGAAGCTCTCCGTGATTTCAAGATCGAGCTCAAACGGCCGCATTGAGTTTTCCTGAATCGCTCCCGCCACGATCGAAAAGAGGTTCATCTTGCGCAGCTGCACCGCGGAGACGTTTACGGAGACCACGGGCATCTGCACACCGTCTTTCTTCCAGCGCTGAAACTGAGAGCAGGCCTCGCGGATTACCCACTCGCCGATTTGAAAGATGAGTCCTGTTTCTTCCGCCGAATGAATGAAGTAATCCGGCGCGATGATTCCCAGATCAGGATGGTCCCACCGGATCAAGGCCTCCACGCGCGCAATCTTGCGCGTGTCTGCGTGCACAATGGGCTGGTAATAGAGGCGAAATTCTTTGCGCGAAAGCGCGGCCCGCAGGCTGTCTTCCAGGAGAAGCTGCTCGAGGGTTGCTGTGTGCATGTCGAAGCCGAACATGCGGAACTGATTTCGTCCGCTGGTCTTCGCTTTGTAGGCCGCAGTATCTGCATTTTTGTGCAAGAAGCGCGCATCTGCCGCTGTGTCCGGAAACACCGCGATTCCGATGCTCAAGGTCACATAACGTTCGTAACTTCGGGAAGAGAACACCTTCGACATGGAAGCGAGTATTTCTCTGGCAACGGCCGAGGCTTCGCGCGCGTCATTCAGGTTCGGCAGAATCACGGCAAACTCGTCTCCGCCAAGGCGGGCGAGCACGTCTTCGCGACGCAGGCAGCTGCGGATTCGATACACAACTTCCAGCAGCAGTTCCTCTGCGGTCGCATGACCGAGCGTCATCACTACCGATTTGAAGCGATCCACGTCAATGATCAGCAGGCCGACCTTCTTCTGCGTCTTCGGGGCTTCGTCTACGGCCTTCTCAAGAACTTCCACGAACAAATTGCGATTCGGGAGCCCCGTAAGCGCGTCGTAGTTGGCAAGCGCGTATAACGTTCTTTCGTATTCCTTTCTATGCGTGATGTCCGTAAATACTGCCAGGTAGTAGATCTTTCCCTGCTCACTCAGCTGCGTCACACTCAGCCATTCGGAGTAGATTTCGCCGTTCTTCCGCTTGCTCTGGATCTCACCCTGCCAGGAGCCTGTGTCCCGCACAGAACGCCAGATTCTTCTATAGAATGCAATTGTATGATCGCCTGAATCGAGAAAGCCCGGGCGGTGGCCGCGGATTTCGGCGAGAGCGTAGCCCGTGACTTTCTCAAATGCAGGATTGACTGCGATGACGCGCCGGCTTTCGTCCGCGATCAACATGCACTCGAGCGCGTTTTCGAACGCGGCTGCGTAGAGCCGAAGTTTTTCGGTTAGATCCAGATGCTCCATCGTCAGTCAGCCGCCGATTTCATATCTACGCCATCATCGCCGCAAAAACGCGCGAGGCCGGGGGCTTGCCCACAGCCGATTGGATGAATGCGCTTGCGGCTGCGACCTTCGCAAGGTCGACGCCGGTTTCGAATCCGCTTCTGTGCAGTGTATAGAGCAGATCCTCCGTTGCAAGATTGCCAGAGGCGCCCGGTGCATACGGACAGCCGCCGAGTCCTCCCGCGCTTGAATCAAATACGCGAATTCCGTATTCGATCGATTTGAGCACGTTCGCCATCGCAGTGCCCCTTGTATCATGATAATGACCGGCCAGTCGTTCGGACGGCACCTTTTTCAGAACCTCGTCGAGCAAACGCGCAATGTCGTCGGGAACGGCGACGCCGATCGTCTCGCCCAGCGAGATTTCGTATACGCCCAGTTCGAGGAGCCTTTCGCATACGACCGCAGCCTTTTCAGGAGCGATTTTGCCCTCGTACGGGCATTCCACAACCGTGCTGACGTAGCCGCGAACAGGAATCCGGTGTTCGGCGGCGAGCTGCATTACCTCTCTAAATCGGCCAAAGCTCTCTTCAATTGAACTGTTGATGTTCTTTCTTGTGAAACTTTCTGATGCGGCCGTGAAAACGGCGGCCTCCTGGAGACCGGCCTCGATCGCCAGTTCCATCCCCTTCCGGTTTGGAACCAGAGCGCTCATGCGCGGCCCAAACCCGCGAACCGCAGGATCAACCTGGGACGCATCCGCCATCTGAGGCACCGACCGCACAAAAGCGGTCGCCTCTATATTGGAAAGTCCGCTCAGCGAAAGGAGGCGGATGAACTCGATTTTGTCCGCAGCGCTTACAGGCCTCACCTCATTCTGAAGTCCGTCGCGCGGGCCGACTTCGTAGACTCGCACTTTCTTCATGGCAGCAGCCGCTCGATTGCCTGCACGTAGATTTCCGCGCGCCGCTCCGCAAAAAGGTCGAAAACAAGCATCAGTCCGGCCTGCAAAATCAGGCCGATTCCGGCCGAGTAGAGCAGATCGTTTCGTTTCCAGAGCGCGAGGGCGATCCCTGCGGCTAGAAGCGCAATCTCGATGATCTTGTAGATGCGGAAGTTCTGGTTCACGGTCTCCATGCGCGCGAGCTCTTCGTTTCGGAATTCGGCCGGGGCCGTTTCGAGCCGTGCGGAGAGCGATTTCACCTGGCTGTCCGTGCGAAAGAAGACGGTTCCACCCACGACCAGCTGGATCAAGCCGACTCCGACTAGAGGAAAGACAATCCCGCGATACACCGTATCGTGCCAGAAATACAGGGCAGAAGCCCCGAAAGCGAGCAGGCCCGCCGCGATAAAGAACGCGCTTTCGGATTTCTCGGCGGCGAAGTAACGCGCCATTGCATCCTGCATTTCCACCATAAATCCTCCGCAGATCCTGCGATTAAGAATCACTTGCTCTGTATGCCGTGCAAACCAAATTTCGAAAGATGAAGAAACCACTCGCTGTGATCGTCTGGATTTTCGTGGGCCTGGCCGGGGCGCTGGCCTATGGAATGGTGGCCCTGCACAGAGGCGAAGGGCTGAGCGCAGTCTGGGTGCTGACAGCGGCCCTCTGCACGTACGCGATCGCCTATCGGTTTTATTCCAGCTGGATCGCAGCCAGGATTCTGACCCTCGACGATGCGCGCGCCACACCGTGCGAAGTGCACGAAGACGGGCGGGATTTCGTTCGCACGAATAAATGGATTGTATTCGGTCATCATTTCGCCGCGATCAGCGGACCAGGTCCGCTCGTTGGGCCCGTGCTGGCCGCGCAGTTTGGCTATCTTCCAGGCACTCTCTGGATTCTCATCGGCGTCGTGCTCGGAGGCGCAGTTCAGGATTTCCTGATCCTGTTTGCTTCCATGCGAAGGAACGGTAAGTCGCTCGGAGAAATGGTCAAAGAAGAAATCAGCAAGCCGGCCGGGATTGTTGCGATGCTCGCCATCGTCTCGATCATCACGATTCTCGTTGCTGTTCTCGGACTGGTGGTCGTCAAAGCGCTCGCGCACAGTCCCTGGGGCACGTTCACAATCGCCGCAACCATTCCCATCGCGCTCTTCATGGGAGTCTATCTGCGCTTCATTCGCCCGGGAAAAGTATTAGAAATTACAACTGTTGGAGTTGCTCTGCTTTTGCTCTCGGTATGGGGCGGGAACTTTTTCCAGAAAGATCCACAGATCGGAAAGTATCTCACTTTCAGCGAAGCAAGTCTTGCGTGGATGATCATTGCTTACGGCCTTGCCGCTTCGACTCTTCCTGTCTGGCTTCTTCTTGCTCCGCGCGATTACCTCAGCACATTTCTGAAACTGGGAACGATAGGCGCCCTTGCATTTGGCATTTTCATCGTTCTGCCGCCGCTTACGTTTCCGCCTCTCACCCGGTTTACAGACGGAACCGGGCCTGTATTTTCGGGTGATGTGTTTCCATTCTGTTTTATCACCATTGCATGCGGCGCGATCTCAGGATTTCACTCCCTGATTTCATCCGGAACCACTCCGAAGCTGATCACGCGCGAAAGCCATGCGCGATCGGTCGGTTACGGCAGCATGCTTCTGGAATCTTTTGTGGCCATTATGGCATTGATTGCCGCATGCACACTTTCGCCGGGACAGTATTTTGCCATGAATGGCAGTCCGGCAGCGGTGGGCAAGACGCCGGAAGCGATCGTTCAGACGATCAACAGCTGGGGTTACTCTCTGTCCCTGGAGGAAATGCAGGTCCTCGCGTCCGAGCTGGGCGAAAAAACCATGTTCGGCCGCGCGGGAGGTGCGCCCACGCTCGCTGTAGGAATGGCCCACATCTTCGCAAAACTCACCGGTCCCGCCATGCTCGCGCTCTGGTATCATTTTGCCATTATGTTCGAAGCGCTTTTCATTCTTACGACCGTAGACGCCGGCACGCGGGTGGGCCGATTTCTGCTGCAGGCTCTGCTCGGACAGATATACAAACCTCTGGGGAACACACACTCCTATGCGGCGAACGGTTTTGGAAGCGTGCTTCTCGTTTCCGGTTGGGGATATTTTCTCGTGGCCGGCGTGGCGGATCCGCTGGGCGGAATTAAGAGTCTGTGGCCGTTATTCGGCATTGCAAATCAACTCCTGGCTCTGGTCGCTCTCTGTCTCGCTACGACGATTCTCATCAAGATGAACCGGGAAAAATTTCTTTTTATCACCCTTCTGCCCCTTGTATGGCTGACCACAGTCACGTTTACCGCTGCCCTTGAGCTCATCTATCATCCCAATCCGAAGATTGGATTTCTGGCGATGGCCGGCGCGCTCAAGACGCGGATCGCCACCACGGCGCTGCCGGAGAATGAGCTGCTGGAAGCACAGAAGACTATTTTCAACATGCAGCTGGACGCCGTCGTTGCGACCGTGTTCCTGCTTCTCGTTGGGTCGATCTTGATCCTGTCTTTGATCCGCTGGGTGGGTCTGATTTCCGGCAAGTCACCGAAAGACCTTCACGAAATGCCGCGCGTTCTGCTGTCGCCTGACGTTGTGGCGCAGGAAGCGGCCGCGCCGCCTCCATGGAAGTTCTGGATGGCCGGTGTTTTCTTCCTTGAGTTGCTGCGGAATATCACAGGACAGGCGAGGTTCGATTCTGCGAAGACCGCGCACAGCGGCGCTTCTGCGCTGGCAGTGACCGATCAGGGAAAGGTCTGGGCGGACGAAGAAGAGCGGCGATTTAAGAATCCGAGGTGCTGCTGATGCGGCGGTTTGCGATTCAGCAGCCAGACGAAGGTTTCATTGCGCGCCTTCGCGAAACCGTAGACCAGAAGACGAAACCAATCGGAGCCCTGGGGGTTCTTGAGGATCTCGCCGTGCAGATCGGTTCTGTGCTTCGCACAGCCCGCCCTGAACTCAAACCGCATTTCCTCGTATTCGCGGCAGATCACGGAATTGCGAAGGACGGCGTGAGCGCGTACCCGCGTGAGGTGACTTCGCAGATGGTGCGGAATTTCGCGTCCGGGGGCGCGGCGATCAATGTATTCTGCAAACAGCACGGCATTCCGCTCGATGTGATAGACGCCGGCGTTGACGCAGATCTGAGCGATCTCAAAATCATTCATCGCAAAACAGCGAACGGAACCCGCAACTTTCGCACACAGGACGCCATGACGACAGCCGAGTTTGAGCAGACATTCGAAACCGGCATGTCGGAAGCACGCAGAGTTACAGGGGGCGGCGCGAATGTCGTTGGATTTGGTGAGATGGGGATTGGCAACAGCTCTGCGGCCGCGCTCATCTTTTCGCGTCTGCTGAATTTGCCTCTCGATGTATGCGTGGGGCGCGGCACGGGCCTGGACGACGTCGGTCTGAAGCGCAAGCTCCTGATTCTCAAGCAGGCATCGGATCGCTCCATGGTGCGTGAGCCCGATCAGGTGCTCACTGCGTACGGTGGGTTTGAAATCGTCATGATGTGTGCGGGAATGCTCGCGGCCGCTGAGTCAGGCGCTCTAATCTTGATCGACGGCTATATCGCGACGGCCGCGTTCGTTGCCGCATATCGTATGGCTCCGGCGATCCGCGGTCACGCGATCTTCTGTCATCAATCCGCGGAAACCGGGCATGCTCCTGTGATGGAAGCGCTCAGCGCCCGTGCTCTCCTGAATTTAGGAATGCGTCTCGGCGAAGGAAGCGGCGCGGCCGTAGCTTATCCTCTGGTTGCGTCCGCGGCCGCGTTCTTGCGAGAAATGGCAAGCTTCGCAAGCGCCGGCGTTTCGGAAGCGCAGTAGAACCTTGAAGTTCATTGGAAACCAGATACAAACGTTCTTGAGCGCTGTTATGTTTCTCACGCGAATTCCTGTTTCGCGCTGGGCAGATCATTCAGAAGAAAGACTCAATCGATCCGCGGCTTTCTTTCCTCTCGTCGGGATGATTGTGGGCGCGATTTGCGCGGGTGTGTTCCTCCTCTGTTCAAGAGCGCTGTCTCGAGAGGCGTCCATCCTTCTGTCGATGGCGGCCGGCATTCTAACCACCGGGGCCTTTCATGAGGACGGTTTCGCGGATTTCTGTGACGGGTTTGGCGGCGGGTGGACGAAGGAAAAGATTCTGGAGATCATGAAGGATTCGCGCATCGGAGCATTCGGGGCGATCGGACTGGTTCTCATACTGCTGTTGAAATACCGCCTCCTGCTCGATGCCGCCTCGGCGCGTCTGCCTTTGCTCATGATTTCCGCGCACGCGGTTTCGCGTATGATGCCTGTGTGGATCATGTGGGCGCTTCCATACGTGCGCGATGCTTCGGGGATGGCAAAGCCGATCGCCATATCGAAACACTTTCCCGACCTCGCGGCGGCGACGTTATTCGGCTTTGCTCCTCTTCTCGGGTTTGAGAACTGGCATGCCCTGATTCCGCCGGCCCTCGCGGCGGTGCCGGCCCTTCTTCTGGGTCTGTACATGAAGAAATGGATCGGCGGTTACACGGGTGACTGCCTGGGAGCTGTGCAGCAGGTTACCGAAATCACTTACTACGCGGCGGCGCTGGGAATATGGAGCTTTTTGTAATTCGTCACCCGGCCGTTGATGTTTCCGCGGGGATCTGCTATGGCCAGCTCGACGTGGGAATCCTCCCCGGGTTTGAGTCGCTGATCGATCCCATTCGAGAGTCTCTTCGCGGGGTCCTCGGTTCTGCGCCGATCTACTCAAGCCATCTTACGCGCTGTCGTCAGCTCGCCCATTTGCTCGATCCCGGTCATCGCGTAGACCCACGCATCGCGGAAATGAGCTTTGGAAACTGGGAGGGAAAGAGCTGGGAGGAAATTCCGCGCAGCGAACTCGAGGAATGGATGCGCGAGTATCTTGTTAAGACTGTGCCCGGAGGAGAATCTTTCGCGGATGTTCGCGCGCGGGTAGGCTCCTTCCTGAAAGAGTTGTCGCGCGAAAATGATTCTGCAGTTCTCGTCAGTCACGCCGGCGTGATTCGAAGCCTCATGATCGACTACAGCGGCATCGCGCCCGAACAGGCGTTTCGCACGCGCGTGGATTACGGGTCTGTCCACCGCTTTGAGATTGTATAGACTACGTACTGACGGAGTTGACGGTGCAAATGCCCCTTCCAGGCTTGGTCATCTCCAAGGGAGGAAGTCGGGTGAGTGAGCGGAGCCAGTCGACGTCCGCCCAGGTGAGCGTGGGGTCG
>CAZUJO010000003.1:0-2927 GCA_964619995.1 uncultured Leptospiraceae bacterium | reverse complement strand
ACGCGCAACTGTGAATGATCCGCAAAACTTGCGGACATGAGCCAGATCTTCCCCGTGCAAGCGCTTCGCGAACAGAGGCTTGTGCATTGCGGCATGCCGCAGGGGCCCTGGAGAGACGGGGCTCTGCGTGTGCATTCTTTTGAAACGCATCCTCTCATTTTCGAAGAAAGGAGTACGAATATGAGACAAACAATTCTGATTGCGGCGCTGTGTGCAGGTTTTGCCTGCTCTGCAGTATCGAACGCCGGAACAAGCAAGAACGACTCAGACACCATGATGAACAACATTGCCTGGCTCACGCTTGGCGCGGCGGTCGTGAATTCATGGCCGGACATTCGGGGCAACTGGAAGGACAACACCTACAGCACGAATCTTTCGGTCGGAATGTCGTCTAACGTCTGGTATGCGAACGGAACCGGAACGGGCTATTCATTCAGTTACGCGATGCGGGCATACGACAACAGCCTGAACCGTTTGTATTACGAATGTGTCGCCCAAACTGGCAGCGGATGCACGGTCGGCAAGTTTGGCGCGGTCGCCTGGACAGAACCGGCGAACAACTCGTTCTACTGGTGTGAATATGCATTCAATCTCACATCGGTAAGCGCTGCGCAGAGCGCGAGCGCATCCTCGGCAGTCACCACGAACCTGAGCAGCGGCTGCAACGGTTTCGCCTGGAACAAATACGACAAACAATGAAAACGAGCTCGATCCCCGCATGCTCCGTTCTGATGCTTACGTTCTACTGCGCGCTGCCGTTTGGCCAGCCGCAGAAGAAAGATAGTTCAGCCGGAGCCCTGCCGTTGCTCGCGCTCCTTGGCGCGGCAACCGGCTCGTCCGTATCCTGCAGTTCTCTGAGCGCTTCGCCGCCTTCCACAACGGCCATCGCTGACACGGTTGTGTCCGCTCCGGGAAATCTCGGGACAGGATTTGCGGACGCGCGCTGCGCCACGAACGGCGTGCGCGGGCAGGGCGACAACATGGGATCGACGGACGTCTACTCGCTTGCCGGCACGGGAACCAGCGCAGTGATCGTTCTGGGATTTAACAATCGGAAAATCACAAACAGCACCGGAACCGATTTCGCCGTGTACGAAAATCCATTTAATCAAAATGGCAACGCGTCGACTCGCTTCATGGAGCCGATCATCGTTGAGGTCAGCTACAACGGGTCGAACTGGTGCGGTTTCAATCCGACCTACAGTCAGGGCAACACGTACAGCCAGAATCCTGCAGACTGGGTTCGCTTCGCCGGCGTGGGCAATGTCTACTACAATCAGGACACAAACCCGATGAGCGCGAGCACTCTGTTTACGGCCGGCTCGTCCGGGGGCGGGGGAGATTTCTTTGACCTGGCGAACGTCACAACAACGACCCCGTACAATTGTTCGGCTGTGGTTTCCAACTCCGGATGCGCTGCGGGCGATGTGACAACCCTCCAGGGCACCGGATCAAGCCAGGGCGTGAAGTACGTCCGCCTCATCGCGGCGACGGCATGCATCCAGAACTCGACCGGGTCCGCCTATCCTCAAGACAGTGGAGCATACGGCGGCGGCCCGGACATTGACGGAGTGATCGGCCGGTATCCGGCTTCGCTGCCCTAGCTTTTTTGCTTGATCGCAACATTGATTTAAGGAGAGTAACAACATGCAGAGAGTTAAGTCGTTTTTTCAAGAGCAGCCGGTCGGAGCAGGCGCAGCCATCGTTTCGGGATTGCTCCGTCTGATTCAGGTGATTAATTTTTCGCCGGTGGGAGCCCTTTCGGTTTATTCGGGAGCCCGAATCCGGGGCATTGGATCGTTTGTGCTGCCGCTCGCTGTTATGGTGGCAACCGACTGGATTCTTGGCGCTCTGTATTACGGCACCGGAACCTGGACATGGACGACTCCCTTCGTTTACGCGGCGTTTGTCGCAAACATCTTTCTCGGCCGCGTTCTGCGCAGCTCTGAAAACCCATTCGCTGTGACAGGGGTCGCTGTTGCGGGAAGCCTTCAGTTCTTTTTCACGACGAATCTGGGCGTGTGGCTGACGAGCGGAATGTACGCTCGGACGATTTCTGGTCTGGTTGAATGCTTTGCAGCCGGTCTGCCGTTCTACCGCACCACTCTGATCAGCGATGTTCTCTTTACCTGCGCAATCTTCCTCGCGCACCACTTTCTGGCGCAGAAATACTCTCCACGCGAATCTGTAGCGCGCGCCTGATTCAGACTGAAAGGCCCCGGAAATCGCTTGCGCGGTGTTTGGCGGGGCCTCAGCTCTGACCCATGAAGAAAATCCTGAAATTTGCCGGGGCCGCCATTGCTCTGATCATTGTGGTCGGCCTTATACTGCCGAGAAAAGCCCATCTGGAAAGATCGGTTGTCATCCAGGCGCCTGTTGACCGCGTCTTCTCCTATGTAAACAGCCTCTCTCGATTTCAGGAATTCTCTCCGTGGCGCGAAATGGAGCCCGATGCGGCTGTCACCATGGGGGAAAAAACAGAAGGGGTTGGCGCGAGCTTCAGCTGGAAAGGCAAGAAGACCGGCGAAGGCAGCATGACCATCTCAGAGAGCACGAAGAACGAACGAGTCGTGACAGATCTGGAATTCAAAGATCAGGGAAAAGCGACCGCATATTTCAATCTGAAGCCGCAGGACGGAGGCACGCAGGTGACCTGGGGATTTGACGGGGATGCCGGCTACAATCTCATCTCGCGGTACTTCTATCTTTTCATGGACCGCTTTCTCGGACCCGATTACGAACGCGGGCTCGCCAAATTGAAAGCGCTCGCTGAGGCCGCGCCCGAAAAGAAATCTCCCGAAAAGAAATAGACAGCGGATTTTCAAGCCGGGATTTTCGGCCCGGCTCCCTTTCTACGGTCTGGAAACTCTGCGACGTTCACGGGCCGCTGATTTCGGCGAGCGGAATTACATGCTGCCAGATCTGGG
>CAZUJO010000002.1:6512-37152 GCA_964619995.1 uncultured Leptospiraceae bacterium | reverse complement strand
CACTTACTTCTCTTCTGCCATTTTGTTCAGTTCATCAAAGCCCGGAAGGCTCGAAAGATCCGGCACAATTACAATTTCAATCCGGCGGTTGGCAGCTCGGCCTTCCACTGTGTCGTTCGATTTGACCGGCCGAGTCTCTGCGTAGCTCGCAGCACTCACGCGATCCGGGAGCACGCCGGTCTGGACCATTACATCTAGAACGCTGATCGCGCGCTCCGCGGCCAGCTGCCAGTTCGACGGAAACACGAGCGTGCGCACGGGTACGTTGTCCGTGTGTCCCTCGATTTGAAAGCGTCGGTCTGGCATGGTTGCAAAAACTTTCGCAACTTCTACCACTGCGTCGCGTCCCTGAGGGGACAGCGTGGCCGAGCCTGAGCCGAATAAAACGTCGGATGCGAGCACAACCACCATTCTTCCATCCGTCATGCGGATCTTCAATTTTCCGGAATCGATCAGCTTGCGGAATCTCGCCAGCATGGCTCGATAATCGGCCACGCGCTTGTCCGATTCAGCCTTCCGTTCCCGTGCTTCCGAGAGCGCCTTCTGCATCTCTTCAACACTCCCCTGAAGGGCAGTGCGGTCTTTGATCAACTGGCTTTTTTCTGTCTCGAGGCGGACGACGTCGTCCTTGAGCCGGGTCACTTCATCATCTTTCAGCTGCATTTCGCGCTGGTGGACGGAGTTGCTGACGCAGGCGGTAAGAGTCAAAACGATGAGTACCGCATAGGGCTTCATGACTCTGTGTGCTGGAAATGGATGCCCGCGCAATCGTTATTTGGGGTTTTGACAGCAAGCCCGTCCCGGATTGATTTTTGTTGACATTGCGGGGTACGGTGATCCAACAATGGCAACGGCGAAATAAAAAAGATAAGCCGGGGTTTCAAGAGCTCCGGTCGCAAGACCGGAGTAGTTCAAGGCGCTTTTTCAGGCGCCGGTTCCAGAGGCACAATCGAGTTCGGATCGCTTCCTTCCGGTACGGGTGTTTTTCGCCGGACGGGCGGGAAATCCCCGGTTACGGACTTCACGCCGTTGTTTGCATAATCGGCCCAGATGCTGCCCGCTGAGCCGGACCCGCCGCCTGGAAACGGGGCGCCTTCATCCTGACCGATCCACACAACCGTAACGTCGCCGGGGATCAGACCTACGAACCACGCATCGTGCACGCCTGTAAGGCCGGGAAACTTGCGAAGAACTTCCGGCACCGCCTGCACTGTTCCCGACTTGCCTGCAATGGGAAAGGGTAAAAACTTAGGATTCTTTAGTTTCTGCTGTCCGATCCAGCCGGCGGTTCCTTCATCTTCCGGATCAAGCACACCGCGCAACAGATCGATTGCCTGCGCGCAGGATTCCTCAGAAAGAACGCGCGAGCCCGAAGACGGTGTCGCTTCCCAGAGCACGGTTCCGCTTTTGTCTGTGACGCTGCGAATCATGACGGGCCGCACGGCGGTTCCCTGGTTCAAGAGGAGTCCGTAAATGCGGGCGAGTTCGAGCGGCGTCAATTCGCCTGAGCCAAGCGCCAGCGTGAGATTGGACTGAAATCGTTCGCGCGTGTCGAAGTAGCTCAGCTCGAGCGCGCGTCCGATCATGTCGCGGAATTCAGACGGGCCAAGCTCGTGCAGTGTCTTGACTGCGACCGTATTGCACGAAAGAGCGACCGCCTGCCGCAAAGTCATCTTTCCCTTGAAAGTACCGTACGAATTGCGCGGAGAATAACCGCCAAAGCTGACCGGCTCATCCACGACTTCATCTTCGAAATTGATTTTGCCGGCATCGAGCGCAGACGCGTACAGGAAGCCCTTGATCACGGAACCTGGCTGACGCTGCATTTTCCAGATTCTGTCTGAACTGCCCGTTTCAACAACGCCGTAGCCGCCCACGAGCGCACGAAGCTCTCCGGTCTTTGGATCCATTGAAACGAGCGTTCCATTCAGTCGACGCGCCTGTGCTTCTGCGAAGGCCTTGTCGCCGCGCGCTTTCGCAACCATGTCAGCGCGAACGCGCTCAATGCCGCGGCGCACCGCTTCGAGCGCCGCCGTTTGCCGCAAGGGATCGATCGTAGTTCGCACTACGAGTCCGCCTTCGCGCACAATTTCTTCCGGAATATTTTCGTACAAAAACTGACGCACCCTGTCATTTGCAGCAGGCGCTGCGTTCAGGCGAAAGTCGCGGCTGGCTCCGTAGAGACCGATCTTGCCGGGGCTCTTTTCTGTAATCTCGTAGCGAGCTTTGAAATAGCGGATGATGCCCGGCTTCTCTCCCGGCTTGATGAATCCATCCCGCTCGAGCGCATCCAGGACCATTTCCTGCTTTCGCAGCGAGAGCGTGATGTTGTTCATCGGACTGTAACGGACCGGGCTTGGAAAGAGTCCCACGATCATCGCCGACTCCGCAGGATCGAGCGCCGTCGGCGGCTTTCGGAAGTAGAACCACGAGGCCTCTTCTGCCCCGAGGCGGCCTTCTCCCATATAGATGCGGTTCAGGTAAAGGCAGAGAATCTCCTGCTTGTTGAGCTGCGATTCGATGAGGAATGCAGCGAAAGTTTCGTAGATTTTGCGGATGAGTCCCGGCGTGCTTCGGTCAATGTAAAGGTTTCGCGCCAGCTGTTGCGTGATGCTGCCGCCGCCTTCGTGCACGCTGAGCCGCCGCAGATTGTTCACGAATGCGCGAAGGATGCCGCGGTAAGAGACGCCGCCGTGCGTGTAGAAGTCCTTGTCTTCAGAAGATACGGCAGCACGCGACAGCCACACCATCTGCGTTGTGCATGCTTCGAGCGGAATACGCGATTCTCTCTGAGGCAGGTATTCGCCGATCAGAGAATCATCGTTGGCAAGGATCTGAATGAATGGTTTCGCGGGCCGGTCGCCCTGTCCGCGTAGCCACAGCCTTTCTTTTTGAAGCGCGGCGGTAATCTCCTTCCGGTCCATTAAGAAGCGAATGAATACACCGCCTGTGAGCAGCGTGAGCGCAATGGCGACGATGGCTGCAGCTCGAATGAAGATGGTTTTCCACGAAGCGCGAATGCGCTCGATCCATGGGCGAGCATGCGGATAGAATCTGTCCCAGAGCGCTCCGAGGTCTTCGAGACCGGCCCGGATCGCGACGATGGTCTTGCCTGCGAGCACAGAAGCGAATTCGAGGACTTTCTTCAGGGTTTCCAGAAGAATATACCGTTAGTTGGCGTTGGTTGCAGGCGCGGCAGGTTCAAGAGGCTGAATGCCTTCGTCGTGGTGTTCGGCCGGAGGCGCCTCCGCTGTTGGCTCACTGATCATGTCTTTTGCAAGCTGGCTTATGGGAGCCGGCGCAGAAGACGCGAGATCCTTGAGCGCTGCTGCCGCTTCGTCTTTCGCTTTTGTAGATGATTTAGGGTTCTTAAATATCTCTGCGTTCTGTTCGAATCGGACGGCGGCCGTTACGGTTTCCGTATCTTTCGAAACCGCCGAGCCGCCCTTCAGCCATCCGCGGAAGAAGCCAGCGGCATTGGAACCCCCTGCAACCTCGATCCACTCCCCGTCGCTGTAATCTTCATTCTCAATGAACACGACGGTTCCGATCTTGATGTTGCTGCTGCCCCGCGCAAGGCCGGACGTGATGCTGGGGCGCTGATAGAGCTTCGCTTCGCCCGTGATGACGGCGCCGCCTTTTGCGAGGTAACTTGCAATGACGTAGCCTTCTTCGCCGCCCGCAATCCGGATCTTCGCATATTCAACCGGAGCGCCTTTTGCGGGCTGAAAGGATTCAATCTTCTGCAACGTAACGACTTCGCCTTTCTCCAGGGAAAGCGGAAGCGCAGTGGAAGGATTGCCGGGAACTTTCAGCACACCCATTCGAAATCTTGCCACGCGCGTTTCGTTTGATTGCGCGAGTTTGCCGGCCTGTTTGCAGTTCGCAAACGCCGCAGCAGAGATAAGCAGAATGACGAATCCTTTCATGTGTTTCATAGATGATTCGTCAGAGATGCCCGGTTCGGCTGCCGGGCGCAAGCATTTAGCGGGACTTGTCTGCGAGAGACTTCTCGAACTGCAGTGGAAAAGTGCGGCCGCCGAAAAAGCCCGGAAAGGACAGCGTGGTTCCGCCTTTGACGGTGAAGTCCTTGCTGTTCTGCAGAAGGGCGAGCGGCACCGCGAGCAGAGATACTTTCGAAACCACTCTGGCTTTTGTCTCTGTGCCCGAGTTTACGACTTCTTTTGTAGTACCGCTCATGACGTTCATGGATCCTGAGAGGATTTGAAAATCAATCGCTCCAATATTGAACTTTCCCGCGGCCCGGTTCTTTAAGCCCAGGTCAAAGCTCAGGCCTGCGGAGGGAGAGGCGAGAGAAGGCGTTTCGAGGGCAACGTTCGCAAACGTAACGTCCGGAACAAAAGCCGGTACGTCCTGCTGCACATCAAACGGAAGACTCAACTTGTCCGGCATGCCGGGAACGCTCGCGACACGGATGTCTGCATTTCCCCGGGCGCGAAAATGAAACTCTTCTTTTGAAGAGAGATCTGTGCCCATGGAAAGAATCGAATCAAACGGAATCCGCAGGGTGAGAGGAAACTCCGCAGAAGATCCGGCCCCTACGTCGGGGGTCGTCGTTGTAATGCCCGTGATGACTTTTTCGTCGAGAGAAACATCTCCGCCGAGCGCACCGGACGGAAGCGCGACAGGGTATGGATTCTTGAGTTTCAGCTGGAGTTTCAGGTCGATGTATTTCATCGTCAGGCCGGTAACGTCGGCGCTGACGAAACTGATGGTGGGCCGCTGATCGAACAATGCGGTGATGTTGCTGCAACCAGCCTGAGCGATCAGCAGTAAGAACAGGAGTCTTCTAAACATATTCCTCTTTTGTCTTCTTTATGACTATGCGTCCTTCATCGTCAAGCCGTCTTGCGGCTGCCAGGATGAATCCTCGAGCTTCATGGATTTCTCTCAAAGAGATCGGTCCTCGGCGGTCAATCTCCTCCAGGATGTCTGCGGCGCGGTTGTGTGAAAGATTGTTAAAAAACAAGCGCCGCATATCTTCCCCGGCTCCGCGCAGCGCGCATGCGAGAATTCCGTCGTCGTTTATCTGAGACGCAAGCAGCCGCATTTCCTTCGGGCTCAGGTTCAACAGTTCCTCAAAAGTATACAGCTTCTCTTTGACGGTGCTGAGAAGGTCCGGCGCTTTTGTTTCGAGATCTTTCAGGATGTTGTCTTCCAGATCACGATCCATGTGGTTGAGGATCGTGGCAAGTGTATCCGCTCCGCCGACCTCAGAGTAGATTTCGTCCTTTCTCTTTTCAAACTTTTCGCGCAGCACACGCGCGACTTTCTCAAGCGCTTCGGGGTGTGTCTTGCTCGTCTTCGCAATCCGCAGAGAAACGGCAGCACGCAACTCATCGGAAAAAGAACGAAGGATCGAGGCCGCGGTTCGCGGATGAATCGACGCGAGCGCAATCGCAATGACCTGGGGATGTTCGCCTCCCAGCACGGTCGACAGAAGATTCGGATCGATCTGTTCAAGAAATGTGAAATCGTTGCGAACATCCCGCCGATTTACGCGCGAAATGATCTCTCCTGCTTTTTCTTCGCCGAGGCTCCGCACGAGCAGGTCAGTCGCACTTTCGAGCCCTCCGCGTACGGGCGGTTCAAATTCTTCAACAATGGCATGGAACTCATTCAGGATGGCTTTCTTTTCCTCGCCGGTGATGCTGCGGATTCGGATCATCTCAGAGACGACCTTCTCCACTTCCTCTGGCTGCATCTCCCGAAGAATCACAGATGCCTGGTCGGGGCCCAGGGAAAGCAGCAGGCGCGCTGCCTTCGCTGCTCCTGTTTCGGCGGACGGCGGTTTGGCTGAAGGCGCGCCCGGAAGAGGTCGAGCCCGAACTTCAGCGGCCGGTTTGCGGGCCGGAACCGGGTTTGCCGGAAGAATTCCCTCGTCGGAAATCAGTACGTCGATGCTGCGCTTCTGCATGAATCACTGATGAGACATAATCCGTAAGCGGCAAGTGATTTTGATCCCCTGCAGGCTCCCGTGCCGAATTTATGATCGCCGGGTTCGTCCGGATCGAGCCTCTTGCAATCGTGAGCGCGAGAGGCATTCCTGAGATTCTGGCTCCGGCCGGCGGCCGGTCGCAGTTTTTTGCGGCGCTGAACTCCGGCGCCGATGCAGTCTATCTTGGACTCAGGGAGTTCAACGCAAGGGCCCGCGCGGAGAACTTCTCCCTGGAGGACCTGCGAGAACTGGTGCCGCTTGCTCGAACGCGGGGAATGCGAGTGCTCGTGGCGGCTAACGTTGTCATCAAGCAGGAGGAAATGCCGCGCCTCCTGGCCGATCTCGCAGAACTCGATTGGATTTCGCCGTATGCGCTGATCATACAGGATCTCGGACTCGCAAGGCTGGTTCGGACTCACTTTCCACGACTGCGGATGCATGCATCGACGCAGCTGGCAATTCACAACGCGGGCGGCGTCATGGAAGCGGCAAAACTCGGGTTTCGCCGCGTCGTTCTTGCGCGCGAATTGACTGCAAGGGACGTGCGCAAGATTCGCGAAGCTGTGGGCGATGACGTCGAACTCGAAGTGTTCTGTCATGGCAGCCTGTGCTACAGCTACAGCGGACTGTGTTTTTTCAGCGGGGCGGAAGACGCGCGGTCGGGCAACCGGGGTGAGTGCGCCTATACGTGCCGCAAGCCGTACCGCATCATCAACGAACCCGGGCACGGATTCTTGTTCAGCATGAAGGACCTGGATACGAGCGAAGAGGTTGGCCGTCTCATCGAGGCCGGCGTCGACGCTTTGAAGATCGAAGGACGGAAAAAAGACGCGCAGTATGTCGCAAGCGCCGTAAACCTCTATCGCACAAGACGCGACGCGATCCTTCGCGGGCCCGAATCTGACGGTGCCAGGGAATTTGAAACCGATTTGAAATACAGCTACCAGCGCGACACAACGAGTTTCTTCGTGAAGGGCCGCTATCACGAGAATGTTATCGATCTCGACAACCCAGGACACAGAGGCGTTCTCATCGGCACAGTGCGCCGCGTCCACGGATCCCGGATCGAATTCACAACATCCGCTCCTCTTGAGCTTTACGACGGGATTCGAATCGACCGGCCGGAGCCCGTTTATCATGCGAAGCCGCAGCAGGGAGTGGACGTTCGCTCTTCCTTGAGTCAGGCGCAGGCGCGGTACGAAAACGAAATCTGTCAGTTCTCTCTGCGCGAACTCGAGGCCGGAGGAAGGCGCCTAACGTCGTGCAGCGCGGGCGAGCATGTGGTCCTGGAAGCGCCTTCCGGCGCCCGCGTTCAATCCGGAGACCATGTGTTTCGCGTGCGATCGAACGAGCTGAAGCGCAGAATCGATGCGATCACATCACCTCCTGACCGCCTTCGGCCTCTCTGCCGATTTTCTCTCCGCATAATCATCAGTGCGGCCGAACAGGTGGAAATCGTCGCATCGGTTCTGGACTCTTCAGAAGTACTGGCGAGTGCGCATCTTTCCGCAGCGCCCGAACGACCGCGCGGGGAGTCAACGCTTGAGCGGGACCTGCGCGAATCATTTTCTATGATCGGCGATGCGGGTGTTGAGTGCGATGTAAGTCTTGAAGGGGATTTGAACTGGTTTGTTCCTCGCAGCAAGATCAAGGATCTAAAGCGAAATCTTTCTGATGCTCTGAAGTCTTCTCTTCCGGCGCAACTTGAGGTGCGAAAGCAGAAGATGCGCGAAGCAGGACATCCCGTTCGTCGCAGCTGGGATCCTCCGGCGGTTTCGCGGTTGCAGATCAAGTTTGACAGGCCGGAGTTTCTGTCGCCGATCGAGTCCTTCCTTGCGAAGCGTTCGGGCCTCGTGGATGAGATCGTGTTCGAGCCGCGCAAAACGGTTCTGGCGGGGTCCGGCATCGGCGGTCCGGAGGAGCTTACTCAATGGTTTTCTGGGCTGCAACAGTTGTCGCAAAAGCATGGTCTTCGCGTTCGCCTCGCGCTGCCCGTCGTCATCCGGTCGTGGGACGAGGCTCACCTGAAGTCCTATGTCAGCGCTTTCGAGTCGGCCGGCGGAAAAGACTACGAGATCGCAAATCTCGGCGCGCTTGCACTTCTTCAAGGAACGAAATCCCGTTCACTTGCTGCGGACTTTACTCTCTACGTTCTGAACAGTTTCGCCGCCGAGCAGCTGCGGGATCTCGGCTTTGACCGCGCAGCCGCATCTATCGAAGACGATCGCCGCAATCTTTCCGAGCTGCTGGCGGGCTGGCCGGCAGAGATCGAGCCGCAGGCCATTCTCTACAAAGACACGCCCCTGTTCATCGCGGAGGCCTGTTCCCTGACCGCTTTGCACAACGGTTGCCCGACTTCGCGTGTGTGCGGATATCGCACGCTGGAGATCGAAAACGATGCCGGCGAGCGCTTCTTCGTGGCTCATGAGCAGTGCAAGTCGGTCGTTTATGGAAAGCGAGCCTTCAGTCTGCTCGGCAGCCGCCGGATTCTCGAAGACATGGGCGTGCGTAGGTTTCGGATCGATCTGTTGATGAGGCCGTACTCGGCGGATGCCATAGATCAGATTCTCGATGCTGCGGCTCTGGACCGCCCGCTTGCGGATACACACAGCGCAAATTTTCACCGGCACCTGCTCTAATGTGTCATTTGCTTTTCAAATGAAAAAGCTCCGCCAGCATGGATCATGCTTCACCGTGCAAGACACCCCTTCCGCGCTGGCTTGGCCTCTGCCGTATTTGCAGCCGTCGTTTTCGGCTTAACGCAATGCAGCGATTTTCGAGAAGGCTATGAGCGCGGATTCAAGGCGGAGTTTGAGCGCACGTTTACAAAATCCTGCGCCGAGGAAGCGGTTCGCAAGAACATGCCGGCTGCCTCGGCCCAAACGTACTGCGCCTGCACCGCTCACGAACTGGCATCGAAGTACACTTCGAGCGAGTTGATGAAGATTTCTGAGTCGTCGGAAAGCAAAGAACTGGCCCAGGCCATCAAGGCCTGCGGGAAATAACGCGGCGCGTCGAGCCGCCCTGCGCGAATTTACACTGCTTCTGAAGCGTACACGCGGCGCAGTCGGGGCGCGAGGGTTTGCAGACAAGCGCGCAGAAGTCGAGCACAGCGAGATTTAATTTCTGCGAATGCTTCGTCTGCACAAGTTGATGGGCGATTTGTTTTATGCTTCGATTTCGGCGAGACTCCTGGCTGAACTTCAGTCCGGCAATTCGGCAAATCAATCGCGCCATGTTTGAATCGAGCGCCGGAAGCTTTTCGCCATAGAGGCGGTTGCGCAGCAGGGCATCGGCATACTCGCCAACGCCCGGTATCTTTCGCAGATCGTCTTCGCGCGCCGGCGCACGGGATTCGTATTGATCTTTCAAGTAATCGATCGTATGAATCAGTTGCTCGGCGCGCCAGCGCAGGCCAAGGGGCTTGAAGATTTTCAGCAGTCGCGCCTTTCCAGCCGCGGCGGATGCGGCGGGCGTCTCGAATTCTTGCGTGAAGCTCCGATATACCCGATCGGCCTGATCGGCACGGGTGCGGCGCAGCATCATTTCTGCCATGAGCAGATGAAACCAGTTCCCCGTTGTGCGCCAGGGGTACTGACGCGCATTGCTTTCAAACCACCGAAGCAGCTTCTCGCGTACGAACTTATACGGAAACGCGGGCGCGGGCATTGGCGAAAGAGCGCTCTCTGCCCCTGGCTGCGTCCAGCGCCTTTTTCATGTTCATGGCAATTGCTTCTACAACCGGAACGGCCACAGAGTTTCCGAATTGCTTGTAGGCCTGCGTGTCTGAACAAACAATCTGAAAGGAATCCGGAAATCCCATGAGCCGCGCGCATTCGCGCGGCGTAAGGCGGCGCGGATTTTTGCCGCGGACCGGAATGAGAATCTCGGAACCGTCTTTATAGTAGCGGGCCGAAAGTGTGCGCGTGATTCCATTGCGCGAAGCCAGACCAAAACCGAAACCATGCCCGCGGGCTTCATGTTTCGCCTTATATTCCTGTAGATAGTTCCAGAGGTGATCCGAGAGCGAATAACGTGCGGGGACGCGGGTTTCGAGTATATCCCCAAGACGCGGCGAGCGGTCTTTCAAGACCGGAAAAGTAAAAGCCTCTGCCGCACGCGCGTCGCGGAAACCAATGAGGAAGATTCTCGCGCGATTCTGGGGCAGAACACTGCGCGCATTCAGCACGCCGTGCTCGACGCGGTATCCGGCGTCTTTGAGTGAAGCCAGGATGACCTGCAGAGTGCGCCCGCCATCGTGCGATGCGAGGTTCTTCACGTTTTCGAGAAAGAGGGCTGCGGGTTTTTTTTCGCGAAGAATGCGAAGGATTTCAAAGAAAAGTGTGCCCTGGGTTTCGTCGGCGAAGCCATGCGGTCTGCCAAGAGCATTCTTTTTGGAAACACCCGCGATCGAGAAAGGCTGGCACGGAAATCCCCCGCACAGGACGTCGAATGCTGGAATGTCTCTGGCTGCAATCGTGCGAATGTCCCCGGCCGGCTTGTCCTGGAAATTTGCCTCGTAGGTTGCCGCGGCGGAGCGATCCCATTCGCTTGCGAACACGGACTGAAACCCGGCGCGCTCAAATGCAAGGCGGACGCCGCCGATTCCGGCAAACAGGTCTATGATCCGGTATTTATATGGTATACCTCGGGACTGGGGCCGCATGGATTTATGATCGGTTGATTGGCCGCTGCCGGCGGGAACTTTCGTCTGCATGCGGTCGTTATATCAGCCGGCTGTGACAGTTTCTTCTATTCTCCACGTTTCCGAATGAGCGGCGCTCTGGCCGGGGGTGAGAGTTACGAGGGGGGAGAGCGATTCAAGCTCGAGAAGGGCATCGCTCGTATAACACTGGGCCACGGTTCCCATGTCTGCATACTGCGCATCTGGCGTGGCAAAGGTTTTCGAGAACCTTCGGGCGCCGCGCTCATAGGTGAGTGTGCAGGACTCCCCGCGCCGCGTTGTGCCCAGCTTGAGGGCTGGCAGGGAATCCTGGCGGATTCGCAGCGACCCGGCATGCCACTCCAGCCTCGGGTCGTTCATGTTCGTATAGGGCCAGATGACAACGCTTCCGCTAGGATTGAGTCCGCGTCCGGTTGCTGCAGGCAGGGGGATCTCTGCGATGCCGCCGCGCGTGAGCGCGGTAATGGCCCAGAGCGAAGCCGTCACCGTTCGTGACGATTGGTTCGCCACGTCATGCGACACAACTATCGAGTCCTGCTGGAACTGAATCCTCATTTTCTTCGCGAGCCCTGTTAGGGATCCAGGCTGCTGTCGCAGCTCGACGCCGTTCTCAATTTCGGAGAATGCAATCGGCGCATTGTCCGGCTCGTACGATTCGGTTTCATGTTCGGGAGCCAGCCAGAGCCGGTGACCGCCAAAGAGACGCCAGCTGTCGCCTTTTGCTCCGCGGTCTTCGGGAGAAACATACAGCCAGTTGTGATCCTCATCTTTTGTAAGCGAAAGAATTCGAATTCCAACTTCAAGCGGAATGGTCAGCGAATAGCCGTTATGCGACAAGGAAATCGAATCAAATCCGTGAAACATCAGGCGTTCGATTTTCATTTCTTTCTCCGTTTTAGAAAGGTTTTGAGAAGCCACGCAGCGGTCAGTGCGAGTACGGCCGCAAAAATGATCACGGCAGCTGCAAGTCGAAAGCGGAATGCGGCCTCCGTGGGCGCCGGTGTCTGGTTTCCTGGATGCGAAGTGCGAATGATTTCTTCGAGCTCGGACTGCATTGTGTCCCATTCCTGCGGCTTGAGAAATCTTCCTTTGTCTGGCACGAGAATGAATCGGTATTCGAAATCGCGCGTGGCGAAATAGCCTTCAATCCTTACGACCGGATTGTTGTGCGTTGTGTTTCGGAAAACAGCGGCGCGCTGGCCGTCTGCAAAATCGAATTCTTTCCATGACCTGATGAAATCACCCGCTTCCCGGGCGCGTTCCTGTATTTCGCTGATATCGCTCGTTCGCTTCACATTTGCGCGGCAAAATGCAACCAGGGTCCACGGCTGATCGCGCATCGTGACTGCCTTGATGGAATCCGCGCCCTGTTGCGCCGTATAGTTCGAGAGGGTGAGCGTGTAGTCGCAGGCAGGCAGGGTGAGCGTTTCAGCCCGCGCATTCGAAAGCGAAAGCACGATCAAGGCGCAGAAAAGCCCGGTTCTCAGCGGAACGATTCGCATTTCATGCACCTTTTCCACAGGCAGACATGCTGGTCAACTGCAAGGAGCTGAAAGATGCAAACGGTTCGGGGAATTTTGAAACGAAGCGCGCGGCGCGCCTATCTGGCTGTGTATGACGCAAACGGAGTGTTGCGCGTCCTTCGGCTGGCTGACATGCCTGCGATTCGATCCGGCGAGACGGTCACTGTTTGCGGCGAATTTGATGGATCGGTGTTTCGGGTCCGCCGCGCCATGCCTCACAAATTTGCGAGACTGGCGCGCGCAGCGTAGTCATTTCTTGAGATTCTTTTTCACCATGGCCACGAGCTGGTCTGTGGCAATGTTCCATCCGCCGTGGAATCCCATTTCCTCATGTTTCTTCCGGGTGTCGGGATCGCGGTGAATGGCCATGGCGGTGTATTTCGTTCCTTCCGGGTGATCTTCGAAAAGGATGATGCCTGTCATAAACGCACTGGCCGCGGGTCTGTATCCGGGTCCGAGCGCGTCCGTCCAGATGAGCTTTTCAAACGGCACAATCTCGAGGTAGCATCCCTCCCCTGGATGGCTCTCTCCTTCCGGAGAGCGCATAACGGTGCGGAATTTTCCGCCCGGCCTTAGATCGATTTCGCACTCGACTGTTTTCCACGGAAGAGGACAGAACCATTCCTTGACGTGTTCCGGATTAGTCCATGCCTCCCATACCAGTTTGCGAGGCACATCGAGAACTCGCTCGAGCACCAGATCCAGATCGGGGTTGATTTTGATTTCCTTCATTTTCTTCCGTCCTTAAGTTTTCTTAAATAATTATCCAGTTGATCGAGCCTCTTTTCCCAGATGGATCTCTGATCCAACAGCCATCCTTCTGCTTTCTTCAGCGGAGCCGGCGAAAGCCTGTAGATGCGCACACGGCCGCGCTTTTCTGAAGCCACGAGACGGCTTTCTTCAAGAACGGCCATGTGCTGCATGAAGCTGGGCAGAGCCATGGCGAATGGCTGCGCAAGTTCGCCGGCAGAGGCAGGACCTTTGCTCAGGCTTTCGAGCACGGAACGCCGTGTAGGATCGGCCAGGGCGTGAAAAACGCCGGTCAGCTCTTCTGAATACTTAGGCATAGACCTAAGTATTGGGGTGATCGATGTTTCGTCAAGAAAATGCCGGAGTTTTTTTAGAGAATCAGGCGAAGGGCGCCCGGAAGCACTTCTGCCGTCATCGGAATTGTGCCGACCGCTTCGCCGTCGCAGTCGATCAGGACAGGATTGAGATTTTCCGGCTCGACACGAATGGTTTTTACGCGGGCTGTCTTCACGCCGTAGCAGTGAGCAATGGTTCCATTGTAGAGATTGCGCGAATAACGTACCTTCTGGGACAGGCTCCAGTTTCCAAGGATCGTCACGTCAAGAAGCCCGTCGGTGATGCTTGCATCGGGAGCCACCTGCATCCCTCCGCCGAAGAACTGGCCGTTGCAGATGGCCAGAGTCGTGATCTGCTCAACCTGTTCCGGCCCGCCGTCGAGGCTGATGCGCACGCGTGCGTTCTTGTAAGTGATCGCATTGGTGAAGGAGGTTGAAAAATAGCTGAAAGCGCCGAATCGACGCGTCGTGTTGTTTACGGCCTGCACAACCTGACCGGCGAGTCCGCAGCCGGCGATGTTTACGAAATAGCGTTTTGCGTGAACCCCGTTGTGATTTGTGAAAGTGATGCGTCCGGCATCGACGGGGTAGTCGCGCTCGGAGAGAATTTTCTCCATAACAAGCTGTATGTCCGTGGGGGCGCCGATGGTCCGTGCGAAATCCCCTCCCGTGCCGTGATTCAAGATTCCGACGCGCGGCCTCTGCGATTCGGAAAATTGCAGCACTCCGTTGACCACTTCAGAGAGAGTCCCGTCTCCGCCCACCACAACGAGCGTCTTGAAACCCGCGTGAATCGCCGCAGACGCAAGCCGTTCCCCGTCGCCGGGAGCAGACGTTAATTCACTGCTGAATGTTTTGAGAACGGAACCCATGCGCTTCTGAGTTTCCGGCCATCGCCTGCCTGCTTCTCCGCCGCTGGATGCGGGGTTCACAATGGCGTGGATGGATTCGTAGTTCATGGGGAGACCTGACCCTGATGGTTCCTGGATCAGTGTAAATCACTTTTCCCGGCGGAACTCTTGCAGCAGCTCCGAGACCACAGTGTGACGACTCGAAACGCCGATCCATTCCTGGAATTCGCGCAGGAGTTCGGCCGGGCTTTCCGCGCGCCGAATCTCGCGGAGGCTCGAAGCGCCCGCTGATTTGGACAGTTTTTCCCCGTCGCTCAGAACCAGATCATGGTGCAGGAAGACTGCGTTCTGAAATTGTGAAAGCCCCGCATGAAGCGCGATGAATTGCTGCATCGCGGTGGACGGCGCGAGATCCTTTCCGCGCACTATGAAATTCATACGCATCGTATCGTCATCGCAGACCGATGCAATCTGATAGGCGGCCGTTCCGTCGCGCTTCCGGATCACGAAGCTGCCGACTTGCTCTCCGAGCGCGAACTCAGTCATCACAGGGTCTTTTGATTCATCGCCCGCGATTTCAAGATGGCGAATAACGGCATCGTGCGGGACTCGCAGCCGCAGAGCAGTGCCTGGTTCATCAAGCGGGAGTCCGAGATGTTCGCACGTTCCCGGGTAGCGTCCCGGCGGAAGCTGCGACCGTGTGCATCGGCAGGCGAAGCAGAATCGCGCATCGATAAGGAACTGAATCAACTGATTGTAGGAAGGCGTTCGGAGGCTCTGCGAGTGGTTCCGCAAAAAATCCCGGGTATCTGCCGGGCCAGTATCCGAGGAAATTCCCAGCCATGCGAGGGATTCAAAAATATCGTCCAGATACTCCTCGCGTCTTCGCGCCTGGTCAAGATCATCAATCCTGAGGTGCACCGTGCCGTTATGCGCTTTTGCAAGAAGCCAGGTCAGCAGAAAAGAGTATGCGTTTCCCCTGTGTAAAAAGCCGCTGGGTGTGGGCGCGATTCGGGTGCGCGGTTCGCGCGGCACTCCGCGCAGCCACGAGCGAATTCCTTTTGGGGTGCTCGGCATTACGGATTCTCCGAGCGTTCCGGATTTTCTGATGAAGCGTCCTGGATATCCTGCGCGCAGCGAAACCCCGCGTTGTTGAAAACAGAGTACGGCGCCGTCTTCCCCCGGTAATTCAGGCCGTAGCCGTTGCACGTGTTTTCGGAGCACCACCAGGATCCGCCGCGGGATACGTGCTCAAATCCGTGATCCGGGCCCGTTGGGTTTTCGCACAGTCCGGGCCGGCCGCTGCGGACCTGACAGTCGGAATATTCGAAAGGATTGTAGAAATCGGACGTCATCTGCCATACATTGCCGATGGGATCATACATTCCCCAGGCGTTCGGGGCGTATGCGCGCACCGGTGAAAAATACAGATAGCTGTCCCGCGTAGAGTCCCTTTCATGCGTGACGCCCTGCCAGAAATTCCATCCGGAATCAATGACCGGATAACGGCCGGTGCTGCCGGCGCGGGCTGCGTATTCCCATTCTGCTTCTGTCGGCAGCCGCTTGCCGATCGCTGCGCAGTAGGCGGATGCGTCGTCCCAGCTGACGTTGACAACAGGATCATCGTCGCGCGCGAAACTGCCAGGGCCAAACGGATGCTGCCAGTCCGCGCCCCGCGTTTGCTGCCATTTCCAGTCGGGCAATCCTTCGTAGGCAACCATCGCGTAGCCCAGGCGCTCGGCCGTGGTTGTGATTTTTCGAGATGTCGCATAACCTCTGAAATCACCAACAGAAACCAGCGCCGCATCCATGCGAAATGCGCGAACCCGCACTGCATGCGCGGGGCGCTCGTCTGCCCTCATGGACCGGTCATTTCCGCGGACAAAGGCGCCGGATGGAACAAGGAACATGCCTGCCGGCCGCACAGCGCAGCCGATCGTCAGCGCGAGTAGAATGACCTGGCGTTGTAGGCGCATTGCGAGCCGGATTCTGACGATCGTTCCGATAGGATGATGCAATACTCATCGCCGTAGATGCGTGCGGCCTCGTAGAGTCTTACGTTACGCGCTTTCTCGATTTTCTTGATGGCTGCTTTCTTTTCGACCGTACAGCCAGCGCGCGCTTCCTCGTAATCGACATCGACTTTGTAATGGGTGCACGGATCACAGTTCTGATACATTTCTCCGCGCGCCTGGGCGGCCTCCATGGCCTCACGTTCCTGGCGAATGAGTTCTTCCTGATAGGCGCGGTTCATTTCCTGAATTTGTGCGAGTTCGGCGGGCGAATATTTGAGGGCCGGTCTCTTTGCGGATACGAATCCGCCGAATGCATAACCTGTTTTTCCGCGGTAGTCGAAACGAACCCAGTCCGAAGTGATCCCTTCCACCGTGATGCGGTCCCCGGCGCGTCCAAGAATGCGCAGGTTGTCCCCTTTGTTCAACAGACCGATCGTCTGCGCCTTGAGATCCGGCCGGTCTCTCACCTTCAGCTGACTGGCCGTTACGTAGACGATGGCTCCTTCGAGTCGGGGCATCGGCGCGTCGGGGATTTCGTCTCGAGGCTCAGCAGAAAGGCCGGCATCTGCAAGCCGAGCAGGGCCCCGGGAGGAGAAGAGCAGCGCAAAGCAAGCGGCTGCCACGAGCATGGAACGAATGGACATGATTCGTTGGACGCGGGAACATGCGTTGCGGCAACTATTTTTGCATTCGCGCAAAAGAGGGAATCATGTTTAAGGCAGGTTTGTTTCAAAACAAGGCGGCGCTCGTCACCGGCGGCGGATCGGGGATTGGACTCCGCATTGCGCGCGATCTCTTGAGCTACGGCGCGCGTGTGGCGATTCTGGGCCGGGATGCGGCAAAGCTGGAAGCCGCGCGAAAATCCGACGGGATGAAGGACGCTCATGCGATCGTCTGCAATCTGCGCGAAGACACGGCGCTGCCGCAGGTCATGGATGAGATCCGACAGGCCCTGGGCGGTCTGGACATTCTCGTCAACAACGCAGGCGGCCAATTTCCCGGCGGCACGGAGCAGATCTCTCCCAAAGGCTTTCGCGCCGTCGTCGATACGAATCTCACCGGCACGTTTCTCGTTACGAAATCATGCTTTGAAAATTTTTTCAAGAAATCCGGCGGAGCCATTGTGAACATCCTGATGGATATGCGAAACGGCATGCCTTTGATGCCGCATTCCGCAGCCGCTCGCGCGGGAGTCGATAATCTCACGAAGTCATGGGCGGTTGAGTGGGCGCATTACGGAGTGCGCGTGAACGCAGTTGCGCCGGGTATCATTCGATCGAGCGGTCTCGATACCTACGCTCCTGAGTTTCGCAAAATCGTTGAAGGGATGGCATTGCGCAACTATGCGTATCGTGCGGGAACAGAAAGCGAGGTGAGTCAGGCCGTGTTGTTTCTCGCATCGGCCGGGGCGTCGTACATTACGGGCCAAACGTTATTCGTAGACGGCGGGGAATCCATCTATTCACCATTTCTTCCTCCCAGGGAGCACAGAAAGCTGCCTCCGCACGACGCAGACAGTACGTAAACTTTAGATTTGACCCTGCCGGAATTTATTTTCCACTGGCGAAAACCAAAATTCAGCAGGGATGCTATGGGAAAACATGCTAATGTGATCGAGTCCTTATTTGGGCAAAACGTGTTCAGCCAGCACGTAATGAAAGAAAGGCTGCCGAAAGAAACTTTCCGCGCGCTTCGCCGCGTTCTGGAAAAAGGTGAGCCGCTCACTGCAGAGCAGGCGGATGTTGTCGCGCAGGCCATGAAAGAATGGGCCGTAGAAAAAGGCGCAACACACTTCACACACTGGTTCCAGCCGATGACAGGCTTCACGGCAGAGAAGCATGACTCGTTCATTAAACCTACAGCCGACGGCCGTGCCATGGCAGAGTTTTCCGGAAAGGAGCTCATCAAAGGTGAACCGGATGCTTCTTCTTTTCCTTCTGGCGGTCTTCGCGCAACGTTTGAAGCGCGCGGTTATACTGCCTGGGATATCAGCTCTCCTGCATTCTTGAAGGAAGACGAAGGCGGACGCACTCTCTGCATTCCGACAGCATTCTGTTCTTACACAGGCGAAGCTCTGGACAAAAAGACTCCTCTTCTGAGATCCATGGACGCTCTTTCCCGCCAGGCAGTTCGCGTGCTTCGCCTTCTGGGCAACACAACGGTTGAGAAAGTTACAACGACCGTCGGCGCAGAGCAGGAATATTTCCTGGTCGACCGCGAGTACTTCGAACAAAGACCCGACCTGATCTACACGGGCCGCACTCTCTTCGGCGCAAAACCGCCCAAGGGCCAGGAAATGGAAGACCATTACTTTGGTAGCATCAAGGATCGCATTGCAGCGTACATGCGCGACCTTGACCAGGAACTCTGGAAGCTCGGCGTTTCTGCGAAAACCAAGCACAACGAAGTCGCTCCGGCACAGCACGAACTTGCTCCGATTTTCAACACAACGAACATCGCAGCGGATCACAACCAGCTCACCATGGAAATGATGCGCAAAGTTGCTATCCGGCATGACCTCGTATGCCTCCTGCACGAGAAGCCGTTCGCCGGAGTCAATGGATCGGGAAAACACAACAACTGGTCCATGTCGACCGACGACGGGCAGAACCTGCTCGAGCCAGGTCACACTCCGCACGAAAACGTGCAGTTCCTTCTGTTCTTGAGCGCCGTGATCAAAGCGGTTGACGAGTACGGCGATCTGCTTCGCGTTTCTGCAGCCAATCCAGGAAACGACCACCGCCTGGGCGCAAACGAAGCGCCTCCGGCGATCATCTCCGTTTACCTCGGCGAACAGCTCGGGCACATTCTCGAGCAGATTGACGCAGGAGACGCGAAAGAATCGAAGCGCGGAGGAATCCTGGATTCAGGAACCGCAGTTCTCCCGGCTCTGCCGAAGGATTCTTCAGACCGGAACCGGACCTCTCCGTTCGCGTTCACAGGTAACAAGTTTGAATTCCGCATGGTGCCTTCGTCGATTTCGATTTCGGCTCCGAACTTCACGCTGAACACAATTGTGGCAGAAGCTCTTTCCTGGATCGCAGACCGCCTCGAAAAAGCGTCCGATCGCAAAGGCGAAGTGAAGAAACTGATTCAGGAAATCGTGCGCAAGCACAAGCGAATCGTATTCAACGGAAACAACTACTCCAAAGAGTGGGTCGAAGAAGCGGCGCGCCGCGGCCTGCCAAACCTTTCCAGCTCTGTGGAAGCGTTCAAGGCCATCGTTGCTGAGAAGAACGTATCTCTCTACGAGAAGCACAAAGTATTCACCAAAGTGGAGCTTGAATCTCGCTACGAAATCAGCCTTGAAAACTACAGCAAGACGATTCGAATCGAAGCGCTGACGATGGTAGACATGGCACGCCGCATGATCCAGCCCGCTGTGATCCGTTATGCGACGTTCCTCGCGGAATCGATCGCGAAAGTGAAAGCGGTTGGCGCAGATGCATCCGTACAGGAGAATCTGCTCAAGACAATCAGCAGTCTCAACGCAGATTTCGACAAGCGCATCGACGGTCTGAAACAGGCGATCGACAAAGCGGACGCTGTGCACGGTTCAAGCCAGGCGCATGCCGAAGCCTACCGTGACGTCGTGTTTACGGCGATGGGCTCTCTTCGCGAGATTGGCGATCAGCTTGAAGTCCTCGTGGACGAAGCCCATTGGCCGATCCCGACTTACGGCGATCTTTTGTTCCGGGTTTAATTCGGATCTACAGTTTGCCGGCTTCCGGCTTACGAAAAGCGGCCTGCGGGCCGCTTTTTTTTTATCTTACCAGTCGATGGGTTTGTAGTCCTTCAAGAACTTGCCGCACCAGTGATGACCGGTGTTGATTCCGTAAAAGAAAGGATCACAGACGCGCGCCGCTCCATCCACAATGTCCAGGGGCGGTTCGAAATCATGAACTTCCTGTTTGTGGCGCGCGAGCGCGGCCGGATCTTCATCGGTAACCCAGCCGGTATCGACCGCATTCATAAAGATGCCGTGTTTCGCGAGGCCGCTCGCTGAAGTATGCGTAAGCATATTCAGAGCCGCTTTCGCCATGTTCGTGTGCGGATGACGGTCCGGTTTGCGAAACCTGTAGAACTTGCCTTCGATGGCCGTGACGTTGACGATATGCTTCTGTCCCGTGGGATCTTTCTGCATCATAGGCGCAAGCCGGTTGCACAATACGAAAGGAGCGATGGCATTGATCAGCTGGAGCTCAATCATTTCCGCAGTGGGGATTTCGCCGAGCCTGAGGCGCCAGCTGTTCGTTTCGCGCAGATCCACCTGCTGAAGGTCTGCATCGAGCTCGCCGGCGGGAAACACCTGTTCGGCGACGAGTGACTGGTCATGGGTGTATGGAATTTGTGACAGCCGCGCGGATGATGTAAGTCCGATGCCGGGCATGCGTCCGTTCCACGAAACCGGAAGCGCTTTCTCCGATGCGAGATTCGAATCAGCGAAAAGATTCAACCGCTCCAGGCATTCATGGTGGTGCGAAAGCAGCCCTCTCGCTGCATCATCCAGTTCATTCCATGAGCGTGTTTCGTTTTCCATCAGGTGCGCATAGAAACCGGGCGGGCGCCGCACGGTTTGCGCTGCGTTGTTTACCAGCAGATCGAGCCGGTCGTACGTGCGTTCAAAGTACTGGGCGAAGAGTTCCACGCTCGGTGTATGCCGCAAATCGAGGCCGAACACATGAAGGCGATTTGACCAGGACGCGAAATCGTCTTCGCGGCTGAAGCGCAGCGCGGCATCGACGGGAAACCTTGTGGTGGCAATGACGCGAGCGCCGGCGCGAAGCATCATGAGAGCCGCCTGATAGCCGATTTTGAGCCGCGCGCCCGTGATGAGCGCCGTCTGTCCTGTCAATGAAGCTGTTTGAAAGCGTTTCTCGTAGTTGAAATCGCCGCACTCTTTGCACATGGAATCGTAAAACCAGTGGAGCTTTGTGAATTCCGCATTGCAGACGTAGCAATTGCGCGGCGAGCTCAGAGTGACTTCGGGTTCCTGGGATGGCCCGGAAATGCGCGGGGGAGCCTTGAATACCGGAGACTTGCGGGCATCACGGATGCCGGTTTCGGCGCGCGCCTGCCGTTCGCGAGCTGTGATTTGCTGCCGGCGAGCGCGGCGGAGCGCCTTGTTGCGGTTCTTTTGAATCGCGCGGTCCGGTCTTGCGATTTGACCGGAAAGCCTTACAAGTTCTACGCGAAGGTCATCCGGCAGTTGCGTGAACGCATCCGCATCGCTTGCGAGCGACTCAAGTATGTGCAGACATTCGCGGATTTGATCTTCAGTAAGACGCGGCACGGGATCGGGCATGTTGGAATAAATTCAGCCGCGGACCGTGAATCAATTGTTTTTTTGTGGACGCGCGGCGCGTTGATATTAAGTTCTACCTAACACCAGCCTTTCCCTCCCTTCAGCTCTCGTCCCGTAAGCCCTCACAAGTCTTTAGAGTCCGATCTGCCGTAGTTAAAAGAATCGTGAGTGTAATTTAATCAGGACTAGAAGTATGAAACTATTTGTAGGAAACCTTCCGTTTTCAGTATCCGAGGACTACCTCGCAGAAGCCTTTTCCGAGCAGGGCAATGTTCTCTCGGCACGAATCATTACCGATCGTGAAACAGGACGTTCGCGCGGCTTTGGATTTGTTGAAATGGGCAGCGTAAAAGAAGGCCAGGCAGCAATTTCCAGCTTGAATGGCCGCGAAATGGACGGTCGTCAACTGGCGGTCAGCGAAGCGAAGCCGCAGGAAAATCGCGGAAATCGCGGCGGACGCGATCGTTACTAAAATCTTTAAACTTGCGCAGAGCGTGAGTCAAAGACGAACCCGCTTCGGAAGGAGCGGGTTTTTTGTTTCAGGAATTGGTTTCCGGTCCCTCGGACTCCGCGCTTTCTTCTGCGGGAATATTTTCCGCGCCTGACTCCGGATTCTTCGCAGCGTTCTCTTTGTCAGCCTTGCGCTGAGCTCTGCGGTTCAGCTTCTCCTGGCGCTTTTCTTTCTTCTTAATTTCACGCTGTCTCTTTTCGAAACTCTGTCTGCCTGGTGCTGCCATCTTGATTCTCCCGGGTCAGGAGCCCGGGACGGCCCAAAACCAGTTCAGCGGCGGGCCCGCTCTCTGCTGCCAGCTTAATCAACTGCCGGCGTTTGTCTTGCGCTTCCGCGATTCCGGCGCGAAAAAACGCCAGGGTCAAAAGAGAGTGCCCTGTTCGTGTTCAAACAGATCTGTCCGCAGAGCGGGGCCTCGATCTCCAAGACCGGCCCTCCGCGCGGAAAGGCGGAATAAACCTTCAATCTGCTCGGCGAAATTGCCTTCGCCGCGGCCCCGGGTTTCAAAGCGCGAGTCATAGAGGCGGCCGCCGCGCATGCTCAGAATGCGGTCGATGATCTTGTTTTTCCGGTCCGGGAAATGCGCTTCGAGCCATTCTTGAAACAGATCCTTGACGGCGTGCGGCAGTCGGAGCATCACATAGCTCGCAAAAGCGGCGCCGCATTCTTTTGCCGCGGTAAGGATGGCGGGGATTTCGTGATCGGTGAGGCCGGGAATCACAGGAGCAACAAGAACGCCTACTGGAACCCCTGCTTCAGCCAGACGCCGGATCGCATCGAGCCGTCTTGTAACGGAAGAAGTGCGCGGCTCCATTTTGCCGCGAAGTTCTTCTGAGAGAGTGGTCACGGAAATCACCACCGATGCCAGTCCCTGCGAAGCCATTTCTGCCAGGAGGTCTGCGTCCCGAGTTACAAGATGATTCTTTGTTACAATCCAGACTGGATTCTTGAAGTCGCGCAGGACCGTCAGACATTGCCGCGAAATCTGCAGCTTCCGCTCCACCGGCTGGTACGCGTCAGTGACTCCGGCCATGGCGATCACATCGCATGTGTAGGCGCTTTTTGTGATCTCTTTTCGCAGAAGTTGCGCGGCTTCATACTTAACGAAGATCTTGGATTCAAAATCTTTCCCGGGTGAAAGGTCGAGATACTCGTGTGTGGGTCTGGCATAACAATAAATGCAGCCATGTTCGCAGCCCCGGTACGGATTGATGCTCTGCGAAAACGGCACGTCCGGGCTTTCATTCCGGCTCAGAATCGTTTTGCTTTTGTCGGGATAGATTTCTGTTGCAGGATCGAGCTCCTCCCCCGGCTCGAGCATCCTGCTGATGCTCGAAAAGCGGCTGTCGGGGTTCGATTCGCTGCCGCGCCTGCTCATCCATGCAAGAAAACGTTGTTTCTGAGACCGTCAAGTCTCTCGCACGCGCAATTTTTTTCGCTTACAGACTGAGGCTCACGTCACAACTGGATTCATGCTGGTCACGCCGATTCAGACGCGATGGAATGATATGGACGCCTTTGCGCACGTAAACAACGCCAACTACGTGGCGTATCTCGAGATTGGCCGGGTTGACTATTGTGCGCGCCGTCTTGCGATTCGGGAATTGTATGACGTACCGTTTCTGCTGGCTCGCATAGAGATTGATATGCTCAAGCCTGCCGAATTCGGCGCTCGCATCGAGGTATTGACCTGTGTTTCGCGAATTGGAAATAAATCCTGGGATTTCCAGGCCGAGATTCGCGAAGCAGGGTCTCAAGAAATCTTTGCGCGTGCAAAGACGGTTCAGGTCGCCTATGACCACCGGTCAAAGGCATCTATCGTGATCCCTGCAGACATTCGATTGGTCCTCGAAGAAGACCTGCAACGGTTTGAATCGGGGCGTTGACTTCACGGGGTCTTGCGCATGGTGCGCTTTTCGAGCGTGGTCAGCCATCCGTGCCGGTGATGCGAAAAGAAGAAATCAAGTTTGCGGCCGTATACGGGCTGCTGCCGGATCTCCGGTCCAATCCGTCGTTTGCGGAGAAAACCATCGAGCTCAACACGCGGTGTGCTCTTATTTGCTGCGCGCGGGCCTTGCGGACGACTGCTGTTTCTCTTCATAGATCCGCCTAAACCTTGAAACCCTGAACCATTCTGTGCAGAGTCTGCGAAAGCGAGAGAAGCTCTCTCGTCTGCTCCGATGAGGTGGCCGCTTCGCGCGCGCCGTCTTTTGCGGCGGCTGAAATTCCCACTACGTTTTGAGCGACCTCATTGGATGCCTGAGTCGTCTGGCCGATGTTGGAGGAAATTTCCTTCGCCGCGATGGATTGCTCTTCCACCGCGCTTGCAATGTTTGCGTTGATCTCGTTCACTTTTGCGATGGTTTCTGTGATCTTGCCAATGGAAGTTACCGCGTTCTGTGTGCTCTTCTGAATGCCGGTGATCTTTTTGCGGATCTCTTCAGATGCCTGACCTGTCTGGCGCGCGAGTTCCTTGATTTCAGCCGCGACAACAGCAAAGGTCTTTCCTGCTGCGCCGGCGCTCGAAGCTTCGATGGTTGCATTCAGAGCCAGCATTCGAGTCTGATCCGCAATGTCCGAGATGCTTGCGATCACGTTGCCGATTTCTTCCGCGTCGTGCCCCAGCTCCTGCATGGTCTGGTCTGTCGAAAGAGCGGCCGAGTTTGCTTCCATCGCAATGCGCGATGCTTCCGCGCTTCTACGCGCCACCTCCGCAACCGAAATGGACATTTCCTCAATACCGCTGGAGAGCACCTGCAGGTTCTGGCTCATCTCCGTTGCAGCAGCAGCAATGGTAGAGGATTGCTGTGAAGTCTGCTCTGAGCCTGCCGACAGGGTCTGGGATGCTCTGGAGAGCGATTCAGTGGCTGTGGCAATGCCGTCGCTGCTTGCGACGATGTTCTTTACGATTGCGTGAACTTTTTCAAAGAACATGTTGAGCCAGCCTGCAAGCTCACCCACCTCTTCTTTGGATTGTACGTCCAGGCGCTTTGTTAGATCTCCTTCCCCTTCGGCGATGTCCTTCACTCGAAGGATGGCGCTGTTGATCGGCGTGGCGACGGTTGAGTTGAGAAGCAGGGTCACTCCTACCGCAAGGACTGCCGCGAAAACAAGACTGCCGATGACAACGCCAAGGAGCGAGCGGACCAGAACCTGCTCCTCTGCGCGCATTTTCTGCGATTGTTCATCCTGGTATTTCATGAGCTTTTCCAGGGCTACGCGGGTCGTGCTGTCGTAAACCTTGCCCCACTGGTCCAGGAGGGCCTCCGCTTCTCTTACTTTGCCAGCCTTCGTTGCCTCCGCAAAACGATGCCGAATATCGGCAGTGTTTGCGTCGAGGCGGACAAACTCGTCAGCAAGGGCCTTCTCTTCGGGCGTCAGGTAAGTGCCCATGTACTTCTTCCAGAGTCTGGTGTTCTCCTCGCCAAGCTTGGCCGAGTATTCCATGCGCTTTTCCATTTCTGCTGTTTCTTTTTCCTGGAGATGGCGAAACTCCTGAACCATGTTGATGCGGATCTGCAGTTTGTTCTGCGCGATGCGGCTCAAATCCGAAATGCAAACGAGTCGATCCTCGTACATGCTTGTAAACGACGTATCCAGCGTCCTGGCCGCGTAGAGCGCTACACTCCCCAGGGTGATGATGATCAGGAGGAACAGCCCGCTTGCAGCGGCCACTTTGTATTTGATTTTGAGATTCTTGAACCAGCCCATTCCCGGTACCTTCTGTCTTCGCGTTCTGCGGCGGCACGTTTTGCGCGCCTCTGGTCAAGAAGTATGCATCAGGACGGGATTTTATGCAATTGGCGGTTGCACCTTTTTTTATCCGTGTAAGTACGGATTCAAAGGGGGACACAAGAAAGCCCGCGCCGCAATCCCGGAGGACCGCAGGGCGGGCTGCCCGTGATCAGTTTGTGATCAGCAGTCGTAGTAGAGAACGAACTCGTAAGGGTGCGGTCTCTGGTTTACGATCTTTTCAACTTCCGCGCGCTTGTATTCGATGTAGTTCTGGATGTAGTCTTCTTCGAATACTCCGCCTTTCGTCAGCCAGCCATGATCTGCTTCGAGAGCATCCAGAACCTTTGTGAGGTTTGGCGGAACAGATTTCAGCTTCGCCTTTTGTTCGGGAGTTGCGTCGTACAGGTTGAAGTCTGCCGGTCCACCTGGATCAATCTTGTTCTGAATGCCGTCGAGACCTGCCATGATCATTGCCGCGAAAGCAATGTAAGGACAGCAGGATGCATCTGGCGTTCTGAACTCGATGCGCTTCGCTTTCTCGCTGGCGCTGACCGCGATCGGAATGCGAATCGATGCAGAACGGTTTCTCGCGGAGCACACGAGGTTCACAGGTGCTTCGAATCCAGGAACGAGACGCTTGTAGCTGTTGGTCGTCGGGTTTGTGAATGCCAGCAGAGAGGGTCCGTGGCTCAGAATCCCGCCGATGTAGTTCAGACATGTGTCGGAAATACCGGCGTACTTGTTTCCTGCGAAAATGTTTTTCCCGCCCTTCCAGAGAGACTGGTGCGTGTGCATTCCAGAACCGTTGTCGCCGAAGATCGGCTTGGGCATGAAAGTCGCGGAATAGCCGTGGCGGCGAGCAACGTTCTTCACAATGTATTTGTAAAGTTGCAGCTTATCCGCCATCTTTACGCCTTCGTCTACGACGAAGTTGATTTCTGCCTGACCGGGACTCGCCACTTCGTGGTGATGTTTTTCCGTCTTAATGCCCGCTTTTTCCATTTCATGGAGCATCTCGGAACGGATGTTCTGGAAGATGTCGCTTGGCGGCAGGGGGAAATACCCTTCTTTCGTGCGGATCTTGTAGCCAAGGTTCGGACCTTCGTCGCGGCCCATGTTCCACACGGCCTCATCGGAATCGATGAAGTAGTAACCTGAGTTCATGTTCTGATCAAAGCGGACATCGTTGAAGATGAAGAATTCCGCTTCGGGGCCAAACCATACGGTGTCAGCAATCCCGCTGTCCTGCATGTACTTGATCGCTTTTTTCAGAATGAAGCGAGGATCGCGTCCGTATGGTTTCGGAGTCGCTCCCGGTTCGTAGATGTCGCAGATGACAGACATCGTCTTGTGCTCGTAGAACGGATCGATCAGAGCCGTATCGGGATCAAGACGCGCAAGCATGTCAGATTCGTTGATTGCTTTCCAGCCGCGGATCGACGAACCGTCGAAACCGATGCCGTAGGTAAAGGACTCCTCATCGATAGCATGCAAAGGCATGGTAAAGTGCTGCATTGTGCCGAACATATCCGAGAAACGGATGTCGACGAACTCGACCTTTTCTGCTTTGGCCCAGTTCAAGACTTCTGATGGTGATTTAGCCATTCATAGACTCCTGAGTATATTGCCCGCATTGGAAACGCGGATGCCCCTTACCAGCAAATTGTGTACCCTCTGGAAGGGTGACGAGAGGGCATTCCTGGCTCGAGCCGATGTACAGGAATAGATCAGGGAGCCGCTACTCTATACGATATGCTTAAATGGTAGGCATGCAGGAAAGTGGTTTGTTTTGAACGGATGGACGGCGCTGACGTCTATTAAAACGGTGGCATGGGCTCCATGCCCCGGAGGAAAAATGAGATCTACGATATTCAGCGCTCTGGTAGCCGTTTCGCTCGCCCTGGGGGCGGTGCAGGTAATGGCGCAGCCTGCTGCGAGCTGTGAAGCCGCATGTGCGAAATATCGCGAGTGCGCCGTGGAAATCTGGCAGAAGAACAAGAAGACCCCCACCGAGGATCAAAAGAAGACCCTCTACGGCGGTTGCATGAAGACGTGCGGTAAGAACAAGCCGCAGACTCTGGCCTGCTACAAACAGGCTGTCTCCTCGAAGACAGACGCCTGTATGACTTACTGGAGCTGTGTTCAATCCGCATACAACAGCACCAAGAAGTAACTCTGCCTCTCTGGCCGCCTAACCGGGCGGCCAGTTCATTGCCCTTCCGCCCAGGAGATGCAGATGCAAATGAAACACGGTTTGCCCGGCTGTTTCTCCGTTGTTGATCACCAATCGAAAATCCTCTATCCCGAGCTTTCTGGCGACTGCGGGCGCCGCGAGCATCAAGTGTCCGAGCAGCATCTGATCTGACGATTCCGCGCTGCCCAGACGATCAATCGGCTTGCGCGGGACGATCAGAACATGCACGGGAGCTTGCGGACTGATATCCTTGAACGCGATGCAGTGATCGTCTTCGTAAACGATAGACGCCGGAACCTCGCGTTCAATGATTCTTGTGAACAGTGTTTTCTCACCCATTTCCCAGAGATGATGGAAACGGCGTCGATCACAATCGTTTTACTGGCCGCCTAACGCTTTTCTTCGCGCAGCCTCATTTGCGGGCAAGGATCTCCTTCAGGTAGAGTCGCAGCTCAAGCGAGGAAGGGATTTGAAAATGTGACTTTCCCGCAACGACCCGAACTCTGCGTTCAGGATCCGGTTTCTTCATGTAGACAGTTTCGCGCAAATACTCCAGGCTTCGCTTCTCGCAGACCCCGTCGCCAAGCCAGGTCTTTACAGGATCATTGCTTTCGGAAATCAAACTGTAAATGAGATACGCATCGATGTCATCCAGTTCACCATAGTAGAGATCTACTCCGTAGCGCCGGATCTGGCTGAGTTCATGGCGGTCTTCGCGGCGGATAATTCCATGCGAAAGGTCTTTCATTGCATCGCTTCGCATATGACCGACCCATCCGAGCAGCTGCACTCCTAGCATCGGGGTAGAACGCAAAGCCAGGCCCAGCCAGAAACCGAGCTTCTCAATGTACGAGCCCCCGTCCGGCGGGCTGATGATCACAACTTTGCCAATCCGAGAAAGCCAGGACTTGCCCGCAAGCTTTGCGTAGTAAAGACAGCTGCGGAGAATGAGACCTCCATTGCTGTAACAGACGATATGAAGCTTGCCGTCAAACTGCGCAAGCAAGTCGTCCATCAAAGACAGCAGTCGTTCGCCGTTTTCGCAGATAGGAAGCCCGGGATGCTGTCGCATCAAAACCGGTTCGTAACCCATTTCCTGCACAACGCCGGCGAGAGGATCGGGACCTTCCGTCCACACGGTTTCATCGCAAAAAAGCCCCGGAACAAAAAGCACCGCTTCCTCTGCGCCGATTGCGCGGAGGCGCTCTGCGACTGCGGATGCCGGGCAATCTTCATGTTTCATTCGAAACGAAGAATCAATTTTGCTCTTTAGAATTGCGTCGAACGATGTGCCGGCAGCGCTCGAAATATATACATTCTCAAATATGTTCTTGTGAGTGAATTCATCAGCGATTCGAAGAGCATCCCCGGCTTTTTCAAAGGCATCCGTGACCGATTGAATTGCGGCGGCGAGTCCGAAGACAGTGATCTGGTTGGCAGCGCCGAGCTGGCTGGAAGCCTTTTCGAAAGTCGATTCAATTTCCGTGAACTTTACGAGCGGTTTGTCCGTGAGCTCAGCCAGTTTGCGTGAAGCGGTTCCCATGGATGTGTCGAGAACGTCCCGAACGCCGCTTAACGTTCCAACGGTCATTTTTCCCAGAAAGTCTACGATCTGTTTGGTGAGGTCCAGCGGTGGGATGGCCATGGTCTTTTGTGAAAACCATGCGCCGGACTTCAAGGACAATCTGCTTTGCTTTGAAACCGAGGGTCTAGAAAGGAATATTCAGAGACGCCTGAATCTGGTGATCCGGAGGCAGACCGGCCACGCGATCCGCCGGCCGCTCAGATACGCTCAGGTCAAAAGTGGGTTTTTGCCCGCTGTCAACCACCAGTCCGCTTTCCCATGTGATGCCGTTGAAGATAATGTGCGCGAGCTGGATTGCATAGACGTTCGCGAGGATGCCCAGCGCATAGTTGTACCGGTTGATCCGAGCTTTGTAGTCAATGAATGCGCGGCGGTTTGCGTCGAAACCATATGCAAGGCGCAGAGGGAGCGGGATGTCTACCGGCGACATTGCAACGAGCAGGTTGATATTTACGTCGTTGTGGTTCTGGTCCTTCGCCGCAATTGCGCGTTTGCGCGTTTCGTAGACGCCGTAAAGAGCGCCCGCGGTCGCCGTCGCGTAAATCCCGCCGACGATCGGCCTGCCGATCGCGAAATGTCCCCATCCGGGCACGAGAGCAGAGCGCCACGCAAAATCTGCATAACCAATGATTTCATCCGGCTTTTCAATTTCTTGCCGTTCCACGCTTTCGCGGACGGCCTTTGCCGCCGCAGCTCTCTGACGCGCAAGTTCCGCCTGTTTCGCGAGATCCGCTCTTCTGCGAGCTTCCTCTTCCTGCGCACGCAGCAGTCGCAGGCGTTCCAGTTCTTTCATGGCCGCTTCTCGCCTGGCTTTGCGCTCCGCTTCCAGTTTCGCCTTTTCCTCTGCCGTGTGGTACGCAATCCGGCGGATTGTGGCTTTGTACAGCCTTTGCGTGCCCTTGTCTGTCTTTACGTCAAGAAACTGGTCATTCTGAGAGAGAATCGAGCCTTCCACGATTCTACCATCTTTCATGTAGATAATCTCAGCCTGGAGAGACGACGCGAGGAGCATCAACAATAGCAAACCGCCGCGGACCATGCCCCAGCATTGCCCGTTGCGGTTCAAAGTCAAACCTTACGCGAATGAGTAATCGGCACGAAACGCACGCCGATGATGTGATCTTCCTCATAGCGGGATCCTGTCTTTTTCACGACCGTGAGCTCCTGACTTAAATCGCCGACCGGTATTACCA
>CAZUJO010000002.1:0-6502 GCA_964619995.1 uncultured Leptospiraceae bacterium | reverse complement strand
TCATCCGCCATTTGTCGGAGCAGCGCTTCCGGGAGAGCAGGAGGGGCAGCGGTCACAATAATTCGGTCGAATGACCCTCCTCCGGGCCATCCTTCACTCCCGTCCCCGCAGTAATACTGAACATTTCCTATTCCAAGAGAATCCAGTGTATGGCGGGCCCGTTCCTGCAGGGAAGGAATGATCTCAATGGTTTTGATTTCCCGCGCGAGGCAGGCGAGGATTGCGGTTTGGTAGCCGCATCCGGTTCCGATCTCGAGAACTGTGTGCCGCTCCTCCAATTTCAAAAGTTCCGTCATCAGCCCCACGATATACGGCTGCGAAATCGTCTGTCCTTCGCCTATGGGCAGAGGAAAATCTCCGTACGCCTCCTGCTGATATTCGGGCGGAACAAACCTGTGCCGTGGAACGGCGCGCATTGCATCGAGCACGCGCGCGTCACGCACACCCCGGTTTTCCAGGTCACTTGCGACCATTCGAATTCGTTCGGCGCGCCGCTCGTCGATGGCGAAAACACGACGGCGGATCTCCTCCGGCCCGCGGGGCGGCACATTAGAACTGAAAATAGAAGAACTCATCGCCCGCGAACCTGCCTGCCATAATCAATATGTAAAACATAATACTCAGGCAAGTAAATTTCCCCCAGGATGGGAGGCGGACGAACCATTCTTCGGTCGAACTTTTCAGAAAATGAGAAGCAATCACAGGAAGAACGAATGCTGCGGACCATGGATGAATCTCGGGAAACTCCCAGTGCGAAAGGGTTTTCCATACCTCAGACGCAGATCCCAGGCGAAAGATCATGAGGCCGATGCCGAATGACAGAAAGGTCGCCATCACGCCGAGAACCCTCAAAACGCGCATTGCGCGCTCGGGAGCCGGGATTGGAGTCATCCAATGACGCAGCAGCACGTAACCGCCCAGGTAAACGCCGCAATAAAATCCCCAGGTAACATAGCCGATGGATGCGCCGTGCCAGAGTCCCCCGAGGGTCCATACAATGATCAGGTTTCGCACCTGAGTAAGAATGCCCGCGCGGTTGCCGCCCAGTGGAATGTATACATAATCGCGCAGGAAGGCGCCCAGGGTTATATGCCACCTCCTCCAGAATTCGGCGGGATTCGAACTGCGAAAGGGATGATCGAAATTCGGAACGAGCTCAATGCCCAGCATACGCGCCATTCCCCGGGCCATGTCTGAGTACCCTGAGAAATCCGCATAAATCTGCATTGCGAAGAGCGAGCCCGCAAGAATCATCGAAGCCCCGTCGCCGACAGAATGCTTCCCGATATCAAGCAAGCTCATCGGCGCTTGATGGTTGCCAGTGAGTCGATTCACCTCCAGAGCGAGATTATCTGCCACCACAAGTTTTTTGAAAAGTCCAAAGAAGGCAAGAGTCGCGCCAGAGCGAATCTGCGAAGGAACCGGCTGTGGAGGCGTTTTCAGGAGCGGAAGAAGCTGGCCTGCGCGCGCGATCGGGCCGGCCATCATTTTGGGAAAGAAGGTGGCGAAAAGGAGCAGGTCGGGAAACTTTCTCTCAGCAGGCATTCCCCGGTAGACGTCCACCGAATAGGAAATAAGCTCGAACGTGTAGAAGCTGATTCCGACCGGCAGCAGAATCTGAAGGGTCGCGATCGACCCGTTTGTAAATCCCGCCGCATGAAGAAGAGCGTTGAGGCTTTCTATAAAGAAATTAAAGTATTTAAAGAAGCCCAGCAGAAGCAGGTCCGCGCTCACGGCCGCTGCAAGCCAGACTTTTCGGCGGTCTCCCCGCTCAATGCGCAGGGCGCACGCGTAATTGATCGCCACCGTTCCGCATAGTAGAACGAGAATTCTCCAGTTCCAGTAGCCGTAGAAAAAAAGAGACCCGGCGAGGAGCGCAAATTTTCGCGTGCGTGGGCCGGCGAAAACACAAACCGCGAACAGCGGCAGAAAGAAGATCGCAAAGTCGAGTGTATGAAACAGCACTAGAGAAACGGATTGGTTTTTTTTTCGTCGAAGATGCGCGTGAAGTCGCCGTGTCCTGGAATGACGGTTGTCCCGTCATCGAGCGTGAGAATCCGATTTTTGATGCTCTTCATGATCAGGCCATAGTCGCCGCCTGGAAGGTCCGTCCTTCCAATTCCGCCGGCAAAAAGCGTATCGCCGCTGAACAAAATCCCGCGGTTTCCCAGATGAAAGGAGCAGGATCCCGGAGTATGGCCGGGCGTGTGCACGACCGTGAGTTTATGTCCGCCGAACGTCAGATCTTCTTCATCCTGAAGCTCATAGGAGATCTTCTCGCGCGCTTCGATCGGAGGAAGTCCGAACCATCCGCACTGCTGCGGAAGGATTCGATAAAGAGGAAAGTCGCCTGCATGCATGCATACGTGGGCAGAGCCGCCGTCCCTGCGGCAATGCTCGGCCACTTCGTGAGTGCCGAGCACGTGGTCGAAGTGCGCATGTGTGTGCACAATGTAGCGGACGCGCGCTCCTTTCTCCTCGAGAATCTCAATGATTCGATCCGCATCCCCGCCCGGATCTACTACAATCGTCTCATTGGTCGCAACATCGCGCAGGATGGAGCAATTGCAGCCGAGGGGAGCTACCGGAAACGTAACGATATCCAGATCCACGAACAAACAAAGATTGGGTGCGCGCCGCCTGTCTATTCTGAAACTTGGCTATGACTGCAAAAGCGAGCGTGAATGCCCGGGACTGGCACCATAGCAACTGCTACGGATGCGGGGTCGACAATGCGAAGGGACTGCATGCGGATTTTCCTTTTCACGAAGAAACAGGCGAAGTTCGATTTCAGTATTCCGTGGAGCGGTCGTTTGAGGGCGCACCCGGGTTTGTTCACGGCGGCGTGCTCGCAGCCCTGCTGGATGAGGCGCAGGGAACTCTTTGTTATCACGTGGGTCATTTCGTTATGACCGAGCAGCTTCACATCAAGTATCACCGGGCCACACACCTGATTGAGCCCGTATCCATTCGGTGCTGGTTGACGGCAGTGCGGAAACGCAGGCTGTACACTCGAGGCACAATCCACTCAACGTCAGGCGATCTTCTTGCCAGTTCAAGCGCGAGCTGGTATGTTCTGCCCGAACGCGTGCTGCAAAAGCTTTTTGCCGAAAGGTTTTCCGCGGAGTATCACGCGACGAATGCGGCAATTCTCGAATTGAATCGCAAGCGGGCGCGGGAAATTCGCCGGCGCCTGCGAAAAGTATCAGGCTGACTCAAGGACAGCCGACGGTGGTGCTGCTTCCGCAATTGCAGCCAACCGTAACGGTTCCCGGGCCGGGAAAGACGCTGAAAGGAATGCCGACGCCCAGGACTGTCTCCGGGTATCCGTCGTTGTTCGAGTCGTAGCGGCATTGCAAAACGTAGTTCACCCCGCCCATCAGATTCTTGATGATGTTGGTGCCGTTCCGTACAGGCGTGGCAGCCACAGGAAGGTTATCTTCGACGTAGGTTTCCAGCGGATCGATCACCGCGTAATAGTGCCGCGTGCTCTTTGTGCCGCCCTGAATGATCAGCGTATTCACATAGTCCGGGTAGAATACGCGCGCACGCATGAGAACGTTGCCGCCCATGTCCCGCGTGTCCGTATGCGCGCGGCGCCAGTCGCTGAAACCAACCACGGTGCGGTAACCGTCGGTGTCCGCAAAGCCGTGCACCATCAGATTCTCTTTCATGTTGAATCGCATCTCTACGACGCGGGTAACGCGCTGATCGCTCATGAACATCGAGTTGGGCGTTACATTACCCATCATCGATGCAAAGTGCAGCGGGAACCATTGCGGGGGAAGAACCTGCTTCGCAGCGTCGTTCAGGTTGGGATCGTACTGCACAAGCGGAGTGATATTCGCGGTGTTCAATACTAAGTTGTTATCGAAAGTTGTATTTTGTGAAGCGCCGGCCAGCCTGCTGTAGCCTGTTGCGACTTCGCGGATGAAGATCCCCGCGTGGAGATAGACTCCGGGGCCCACATCGCGGGATGGGTAGAGCGCTCCCCGTCCGTTCATGAACTCCTGGTAATTGATCAAGCCGCCGGTGGCGAAGCAGCCGTCGTTCTCGAGGTTCAGGGAGTATGGCTGGCTGCAATAAACCTGACGTTCGGATGAGATCACGTCCCAGAACTTGGTCGCTTCTTTCGCCGTGTTGATATCCCAAAGACCGCTGGCATATTCTTTCGTGGACAGGCGGACTTCACCAATGTCGAGGTAGATTGGAAGCTGAGAGTACCTGGGCACTACGGTCAGGTCTGCGGACGTGTCTGTTGAGTCTGTGAACAGCGTGTTGCCGTTGATCTCCGTAAACTCGAGCGGAGAATCGGAAGCGTAAGTTCCCTTGAGGACTAGAACCGTCATCGCGTTCATGTCGAGAAGGGATGACAACAGCGGTTCGCCGTTCTTGCCTTTGCAGGAGCTCGCGGCGATTGCCAGAAAAAGGATCAGAATCGTTCGTGATTTGTTCATGGGTCCTCAAAGAACAAAAGATGTCATCAAACCGAAGTGGAAGAAGTGTCCATTTCGCTTCTTGTAGTAGGCTGTTCTCTGGTATCGCGGGTCAGTGGTTCCGAGCGCATACACCTGACTCTGCGGGTCACGCAGATGAGATTCATAGACGAGATTGTAATCCAGCCGCAAACCGATGCGAAATCGCTTTCCTGCAAGAATGGAAAATTCCGTTCCGAGAAAACCGAGCGGTTCCCATCCGTGGAGATTCGAAGGGCGAACTAGAACGTAGGTCGTTCCGCCGCCCGCTTTCAGAAACACCTGCATGCGAATCGGAAGTTGAATCGGGTAGCTGAGCGCCATATACATCGGAATGACGGTGGCGCTTTCTGTCGTTCGAGAGAAATAGTTCGAATACGATGTGCCGAATTCGGTGTAAAAAACCCAGGGCCAGGAGAATCGGTAGAATAATCCTCCGCCGAGATTCGAATCGAGCACCTGGTCCAGAGCTGTGCCCGGAACCGGGTTCGACGCGCCGATCCAGAAGCCGAGTTCATGCTTCAGATGCGATGCGGATTGCTGGCGTTCCTGAGCCGAGAGCCCGGAAACCGATGCCAGAGCCATTCCGATCAGGAAGATGGCCGCTCTAGTCGTCTTGAACCGTGTCAACCTGGTCAGATTCCGTGGCACTCCGGATTCTGCCAGCATGAATCCGCATCAACGGGTGGTCACCGGGCAGCGTTAATTCGGGCAGGGCAGCCGCGGTGCCAGGGAGGTAGTATGCGCGCCGAAAGTAGAGGCCGTCGGGCGGGGCTGTCTGGCCTGCCTTTGTGCGCGTCCGGGAAAAGACGGCGTCCGGAAGCGACAGAATCCTTCCTGCGGCTCGGTCCGCAATCGTTCCTGCAAGAATGCGGATCATATTGTGGAGAAACGCGTTTGCGCGAACCCGCAGCACGATCAGCGTACGCTCTCCTGTCCAGGGATCCTCCTGAATGCTCAGGTCCGCGCAATCCAGGTAGCGAGTGGTTCCTTTCCCCTCGTATTCTTTGCGCGTAAGCGCTGCAAAGTCCCGCTCACCGAGAATCTCCTGCAGCTCAGAGTGAATCTCCGCCACGTTGAATTCTGCGCGTTTCTGCCACGCGCGCCCTTCCCAGAATGGACTCCGCGGGCCCGTATGAAACAGATATTCATATTCACGGGCGATGCAGGAGAAGCGCGGATGAAAATCTGCCCTCACTGGAATCGCGCGAAGGACGGATACGTCCCGTGGAAGGAGCGCGTTCAGTGAATGAGTCAGTCGATGCGGCAGGCTCTCGACGCTGGAACGAAACCAGGCCACCTGTCCGGTTGCGTGAACTCCGCTGTCCGTGCGACCGGCGCAATGAACGCGCACCCCTTCGCGGAGCACGACTTTCAACGCATCTTCAAGCAGGGCCTGGATGCTCGTTCCGTTCTCCTGTATCTGGAAGCCCGCATAACGTGTGCCGATGTATTGAACGATCAGCGCAGTTCCGTGAGCGGGAGCCCCGGAATCAGCTGGCGGCTGGAGCAGCGGGCGGGACTCCGTTCAGGGTATCGATCTCTTTCTGAAGTTCTTCGTAGAGTTCCTTGGCCATGTCGATGATGACGGAGGGCTTGCTTTTGGAGGCCCGTCCCATTCCATACAATTTGCCCAGGTAGCGCTTGCTTCGGTCCAGGTATTCGAGTTTCTTCTCTTTCGTCGGAGCAAGCTGGTTCAGGTATTTGCGCGTCAGATAGCCGTTGATATAGATAACGCCGTCGAAGCTCCAGTTGTTGTCCGTATCCGGGCCGAGAAGGTTGATGAACTGTTCGTGCGGCTCCCGGCCGTTTGTCATGATTTCAAGAGTGGGGATGTACCAGCTGACCGCCTTTAAATAGAGGAATTCACTCAGTTTCTCAAAGCCGTATTTTGGGAATTCTTCGGCTATATCCTGGAAGAGCCATGCGCCCCGCAGGGCGCAGATCGCTTTTTTCGGCGTCGGGGCAATGCCCATCCCGCGCATCTGGTAACAGTCTATGGCCAGCAGATACGTAGCCGCCCCGCT
>CAZUJO010000001.1:0-46942 GCA_964619995.1 uncultured Leptospiraceae bacterium | reverse complement strand
GTCTGGAGAAATACTGGGTAAGCGCATGAGCTGGGCAGATCTCAAAATGAAGGCATTGACTGCCTTTGCAGAACGGCTTCCGCCGTGCGACGAAGTATGTCAGGCGCTCTCGCGGAGTCTCGATGAACCTCTGGGCATCCGGGAAAGGATTCGCATCCGCATGCACCTCTGGATTTGCGACCTCTGTGAAAGGTTTCGCGATCAGCTCGAATTGCTGCGCAAAATTGCTCAAATGGAATCGGGAGCCGAGGGGAAACGTCTTTCCCCCGAGGCCCGCGAGCGAATTAAGAAGACTTTGAAAGGCGGCTAACGTTACGAACGCCATTCGCGCAGACTGCGGCGAATGTTCTTTACGTAGTCCTGTGTTTCTCGGTAGGGAGGCACACCGCCGAACCGCTGCACAGCTCTGGGACCTGCGTTATAGGCAGCAAGAACCTCGTCGAGAGAATCAAATTGCTTTGCCATGTCTTTCAGGTAACGAATGCCGCCGTCCACGTTTTGCTCGGCATCAAATGGATTCACGCCGAGAGCCTTCGCTGTTTCCGGCATAAGCTGCATGAGGCCGATCGCCCCCGCCTTCGAAACAGCGGCCGGATTTCCGCCCGATTCCTGCTGAATGACGGCGCGCACGAGATCCGATGGAACTCCGTGGCGCGCGGATTCTCGTTCGATGATTTCATTGATGCGCGACTGAAAAGAGGGACCGTTTCGCGAGGCGGTCGACGCCTGCGCGCGGGTCTGGGGGGCCCGGGTCTCGGGGGCCGCGGAGGGCTCAAATCTCCGGATTATGTCTCCTATTCGGCCCTCAATCTCTTTCATTCTGTCCTGGATCATCCCTCTCAGGATCGACCGCATGCTGGAGATTCATTACGAAATTTTTTTGCGGTCCGCACCCGCTTCGCCGACACTGCCCGGATGAGCAATCCTTACTCCCCGTCCTACACGCAGGGCTTTGAACCGGAAATCGTCCATTTTGACGCGAAGCGAGCCATGGCGGACGGCTGGGCGATCTTCAAAACTCATCTCGGCATCGCCATGGGGATCGCGATGGTCTGGCTCGTAGGATACGTTTTCGCGGCGAATTCCTGCCTGGGACTGATTGTTCTGCCGCACCTCTTCGCGGGCTATTCGATGGCGGCGCTCGCGCTTGCGCGAAACCGCCCCAAATTCGACCTCATCTTCAGCGCGTTCGACACATTCGGCCCGGTGCTCACGGCCGGTTTGATTTTTGCTGTCGTATACACAGCCTTCATTGCTGCGATTCTCATCGTCTTCTTCGTTGCAGCGTTCCTCGTCGGCTTCTGGGGAGCGGCCCTTCAAGTGAAGAACCTCGATCAAGTCTTCCATGGAGACAACTCGGATGCTCTCTTTCTTGCCGCGTTTCTCGCTATCACCGCAGCGGCGTTTCTCATTCAGTTCTACGTGATGGCGCGCCTGCAGCTGGTCTTTCCTCTGGTTCTCGAAAAGAAGATGGACGCAGTCGAAGCGTTTCGCGCGTCCTGGCGCATGACGGCCGGCGCTGCCATGAGTCTTACCGGAATTAAGTTTTTGTTCGACTTTGTGTTACCGATAGCCGGCATTCTTCTTTGCTGCATACCGGCGCTCTTCGCCTACCCGCTTGCGCTTACGGTGCAGGGAGCGATCATCGCGCAGTACATGGGACCGGGAGATGCCGAAGACAATGCTTCGCTGCCGCAGCCTCAAGCGCCGCAGGTCACGCCTCCACCTACGTCTCCATCGACTGATCCCTCTCCGACTTCCGACACCACTCGGCCGCCGAACCCGTACGGCTAATCAATGAGGAAGAAGCGCGTTCAAATGAATGCGCTTTTCTTTTTCAATGCGAGCCAGAAACAAACGCCAGAATCGATCCGAGATGAGGCGGTTCGTGCGCGGCTCGACCAGGTGGCGGAGCGTGAGAAGAATCACGCCCTGCTTGAACTCAACGAAAACCTTTGGCGTGATCTTCTGATAGCGGATTGCATACTCATGCTCGGAGTGTCGGATCCACGAATCCTTTTCTGAGATTGGGTCGACCACATCTCCAGCAATCTGCTCCATAATGGCCGATGCTTTTTTCCAGTCGCTGTCCGGCGAAAGAGGAACGCGAATCTCATTCCAGTTGAACGCAAACTCCTTGCTTGCGTTCGCAAGAGGAACCGTGAAAACGAGCGCGTTTGGAAAATGAACTACACGTCCCGTGCTCTGTCCGCCCTCATCGCGTGAAGAGACTTCGATCAGCGAGGTGTCCATCAAACGAATGTCGAGCACGTCGCCCGTGAATGCTCCGATGGCAATGCGGTTGCCGATCTCAAATGGTTTGCGAAACACAATGAAGAACCAGCCGGCGATGTTTACGATAACTTCTTTGAGAACGAGCAGAACGCCCGCACCGAAGATGCCCAGAAACGCGGCAATGGTGCGAAGGGAAGGAAGCCAGAGCGGAAAGAGAACCAGAGCGAGGAGAAAAACGAGAAGATAGGCGCTGTTGCGGCGCCATTTGATTCGGGACGCGCTCGACCCCAGCCGCGGAAGCACGATCCGAAGCGCAAGCCGACGGGCCATAAAGCCGAAAGCAACGGCGACTGCGGTAAGAATCAACAGCGGCAATGCGTCCGGCGGAAACTGGACCATTTTCGCCAGATCCGCCTCGATTTCGCGAAGATTCATAGTTCAGAGAAGTTCTGACAGCCGCCCTGCCAAGATTTTTTGGTTGACCCTCCCCCTTTCGAGGTCATTTCTTCCAGGTCATGGAAAACGTAAGATTCCCGCGCGCAGCTGCCTTGCTTGCTGCACTCATCATCCTCTCCTCCTCGAACTGCGGATATAACTCCATTCAGAGCGCAGACGAAGAAGTGAAAGCTTCCTGGAGCGAAGTATTGAACCAGTACAAGCGCAGAGCCGATCTGGTGCCGAGCCTCGTGAAAGTCGTCGAGAGATTCGCGAAACAGGAAAAGGACGTCTTCCAGGGCGTAGCAGATGCCCGTTCACGCGTAGGTTCGATTCAGGCCACTCCTGAGCTCCTCAACGACGAAGCGGCATTTCAAAAATTCATCGCAGCGCAGGGGCAAATGCAGGGCGCCCTCTCTCGACTGATGGTCGTCGCTGAAAATTATCCGGAACTTAAGTCAGACCGCGCCTTCACAGATCTGCAAGCTCAGCTGGAAGGAACGGAAAACCGCATCACCGTAGCGCGCGGACGTTATATCAAATCGGTTCAGGAATACAACGTAATGGTAAGGCAGTTCCCGAATAACCTCACTGCCCGCGTGTTCGGTTACACAACGAAGCCGAACTTCTCCGTTGAAAACGAGCAGGAACTCTCCAAGCCGCCGGAAGTAAACTTCGGCGATGACAAACCCAAAGACAAGTGAGGCAGATGTGAGCTTCGGCAGGCTTCTTCGTCATTTCGCAGCTTCCCCCTGGAAGCTGCGACGCATGCTTCCGCCAGATGCGCTTGCGCGAATTGAAGCTGCTGTTTCCGAATCAGAGAAGCTTCACCGCGGCGAAATTCGCTTCGCAGTCGAAGTTGATCTGAACGCGCTGCAAATCGCGCGCGGCGTCTCTCCCAGGGACCGCGCGCTTGAAGTATTTTCGCGTCTGCGTGTTTGGGACACGGAAGAAAACACGGGCGTGCTCATTTACATCCTGCTCGCTGACCGCCAGATTGAAATCGTCGCTGACCGTGGAATTCATAAGAAAGTCGGCGACGAAGCCTGGATTGCGATCGCCAATCATATTGAATCCGCATTCCGCGAAGGCAGATACGAAGACGGCGTCCTGAAAGGCCTTTCGGAAGTGACTGCGCTTCTTACAAAGCATTTCCCGGCGCGCGCCGAGAACCGTGACGAGCTTTCCAACAAGCCTGTTGTGCTTTAAAATGCGTGCGATCCTTTTCTCCCTCCTGTTCGTCTCATGGGCCGTTTCGGCTCAGGAACTCGCTCCCATTCCCGAACTGAAAGCCAGGGTCACAGACACAACGGGAACGTTAAGCGACACGGAAGCCGCCGCCCTCGAAAAGAAGCTGGCGGATTTCGAATCGGCGAAAGGCAGCCAGATTGTCGTTGTGATCGTGCCCACGACAAAGCCGGAAGCCATCGAGCAATACGGAATCCGACTGGCGGAACAATGGAAGATCGGCCGGAAGAAAGTAGACGACGGCGCCATTCTCATCGTCGCAAAGAACGACCGCAGGCTTCGCATCGAAGTTGGCTACGGCCTCGAAGGTCCTCTGAACGATGCAACATGCAAACGAATCATTGATGAACAGATTGTGCCCTATTTCAAGCAGGGGAAATTCGCGGAAGGGATCAATTCAGGCGTGGACGCAATGCTTTCGCGCGTTCAGGGCGAAGACCTGCCGCCGCCCGCAAAAGGCGCCGCGCGCGGGGACTCTTCTCATTTTGAAAAAGGGCCGCTTGCCGGCAAATCGGGGCCCGGCTTCGGCGGTATGGCCGTCGGATTGATTGTTGCCGGCGCGATTCTCTGCTCATTTGTAAGCCGCTTCACGTCTGGAATCCTCGTTGGCATCGGCGGATTCCTGCTCGGCTGGCTGTTCCTCGGTCTCGGGTTGGGCGTCGTCCTGGGCCTCGTTGCTGCTTTCGCCACCTGGTTTCTGGGCGGCTCCGGGGGAGGAAGCTGGTCCTCGGGCGGCGGAAGCTGGAGTTCCGGAGGCGGCGGCTTCAGCGGCGGCGGCGGAAGTTTTGGCGGAGGCGGATCCTCCGGCTCCTGGTAGTGCGTATCTTCCTCGCCGTCTTAACGTTGGGCGCCCTTCTTTCCTGTGAACACAAGAAGGAGCCGCTGACTCATACATTGATCCAGAATGCGCTCTGCACCCTGGTGGCCGCATGTCCCATGACCGATGCGCATTTCGGCATGATCGGCGACAGCTGGACTGACTTTGCGGCGGGACTTCCCATTCAAATTGATCTCCGCGACTGGCTTACGCAGCAGTATGGATACAAAATCCAGTCGTCTACCATCGGCGGCCTGACAGCAGAAGCGGAACTGAACTACGTCCGGGGTTTCGATCTCGTAATCCGGCAGTCCGGCCCCGGCTTGAAATACATGCTCGTAAGTCTCGGCGGCGATGACCTGCTTGCAAACAACAAGAACTACTTCCTCAACGGCACCGATGCGGAACTCGACACTCGCCTCGCAAGGCTCGACATCGTTCATCGCTCCATCATAGCGCAGGGAGACGCCCTGAAAATGACTCTCTGGGGCGGAGATCCGCTTACGTGGATTTTTTCCGGTTACGACTACGCAAACCCGGATCTTGATCCTGCCTGTGTGCGCGGGTCTTTGAACGCCGGAATGCCGCAGTCTCAGGCAGCCGTTCAAACGCAAAAGATCATCGACCGCTACCAGGCCTACCTGAATACGCTTCCAACAAAGGCGCCTAACGTGCGAGTGATTGATCTTCGCGGCACGCTGGGCGGTCCGGCCCAGAGCCTGACCGGCCTGAAATTCGACTGCATTCATCCAAACGACGCTGGTTTCTATCTTCTCGCGGCGCGCTACGCAGCAAATCTCGCCCAGATCACACCTGAAAAATGAATCGATCTCTCCGAAGCATCATCGCCGTCTTCATTTCCGCCCTTCTGTTCAGCGCATTCTCCCCTGGGCTCCGCGCCGAAGAAGGCTACTATGCAGTTCCGGACGGCATCTACAGCAAACGCGTGTTGCCGGCGATTCGCTTTGGCGCGGAGTATGATTCATTTGATCTGAACCAGCACGCATACTACATGCGCAGACAGACCCTGAGCGCGTACGGCGAATGGGCATTCAATGAATACTTTTCCCTTGCCGCGACGCTTCCATGGACGCGGAGAACCGAGACAAAAACGCAGACGGCTACACGATTCGACAACATGGGGCTCGGGGCGCATGCAGCTATACCCGGCAGCTCGTTCATACCGGTAGGCGGCCTTGATATGACTCTGCCGACCGGACGAGAACAGGAAGGGATCGGCAGCAAACGGATCTTCAATATGGAACCTTACGCGGGGCTCGGATATTACGACGGCGCTTTCTCCATCCTCGGCCTCGTGAGATACAACACGCAGACGAACCGGGATTTCAAAGAGGATCCGGACCAGGGCGACGATTTCGCGCGCACCTGGCTTTACAATGTCAATCTGGGCTGGAATTTTGAGGCCGTTGATCTTCTCCTTGAGTACCAGTATAAATACACATACGACCCGAATCCAAAACGCAAGAGCACCCATACCATTGCGCCCGGAATCAACGTCAAAATTGATCAAGTTATCCTGAGTCTCTCTGTGCCGTACTCGCTCTCCCGGGAGCGAGACTTCGGCGCCGGCGTCATGGTGCGCGCGGGCATGCGGTTCTGATTTCGCCTAACGCTTTCTGCTTGAGTTCCCGGCGTGGATTCGCTACAGGTAAATCATGTCGAATTCCCCTCTTCCTTATGGAACACCGATCACCCTTGCACAGGCACAGACGGCCGTCGCAGCGGCGGCCGAAGAGGCGCGCAAGAACGGATGGAGTATGGCCATCGCAGTCGTCGACTGCGGCGGGAACCTGGTTGCGTTTGCGCGGATGGATGGAACACAGATTGGCTCAACGGACGTGGCGATTGCAAAAGCAAAGGCCGCAAACAACTTCAAACGGTCGACGCGCGTGATGGATGAATCCGTAACCGCGGCCGGACCGGGTCTCCGACTGCTGGCCATTCCAGGAATCCTGCCGATTGAAGGCGGCGAATTGATCGTGCGCGGCGGCACAATCATCGGCGCGATCGGTGTATCGGGCTCCCTGTCCGCAAACGATCTTCAAACGGCAGTCGCCGGCGCGAACGCGTCGTTCTGAAGGCCAACAGGTTGACACAGAAGCGCCAGGGTCGTGAGCTTACCCGTGCGCATTAAGGAGAGAATTCGCCGGATCCTGGGATTCCGCACAGCACGAGACTACCTGGCGGGAACCGCGCTGTATGCAGTCGTGTATCTGGCTTTGAACCGGATCGCGGGCGGACAACTTCGCTGGGAACTCCTCACAGTGTATGTAGCCTATTCTTTCCTCTACACTCTCATCGCCTCCTGGAAGCTGGTATCGGGCAGCTGGACTCCGGCCCGGTGGGCGCGCACGACTCTGGCTTTTTGCGTTCCGATTTCCGTGTTTGTCGGGTATACCGCTGCTTTTCTGCCGCAGTTCTTTCTTTTGTTTGGAATGTTTATCATCGGCATTGGCCTTCCGATGATCGGCCAGATGCGGCCGACGCTGTGGATCATCACAGCGGCAACCTATGCCGTCACATATCACGCGTTTGTCGCGTGGATGAAGCCGGACTACTTCGCACAGAATCTTGAATCAGCCGTGCTCAGCCCGGTCGTCTATTCAGCAATCGTCTACTGGCTTGCGAAAATCTCGTCCTTCATTGAGGGCGCATCTGACCGACTGACGCGCACGCTCATCAGCACTCGCAAACAGAAGCGCGAACTCGACCGGGTGACGCAGGAACTGAAGATCAAAGACAAGAACCTCGCGAAGGACTTGAATTTCGCGCGGAGCTTTCAGCTCAATCAGCTCCCGGACATCGGTCGATTCAACGCGAACGGATTCAAGAGCGCCATGCACTACATCGCGCTCGATACCGTCGGCGGCGACATCATCGACATGGTGGAAATCGCACCGGACCGCATCGGTGTTTTCGTGGGCGACGTGTCCGGACACGGAGTTCGTGCAGCCATGGTGGCCATGATGGCGCGCGTTGGATTTGCAAATCTCTACAAGATCAGCGACGATCCAGGAATTGTCACCGCTGCGTTAAACGGCTTTCTGTGCCGCTCTCTGGAAAATGACAAATCCTGTTATATGACTGCAATCTATGCGATCATCGACCGTCAAAAAATGGAAATCTCGATCGTTTGTGCCGGACACCAGCCAGGAATCCTGGTCCGCGCGAATGGAACGATCGAGGAAATCGAGACCCACCCGTCTCTATTTCTTGGCATTGAACAGGACATGGCCTATCAAACGACGGTCGTGAAAATTGAGAGAGGAGATCAGCTGCTTCTCTATACGGACGGACTCACCGAACCGCTCAACGACGCAGGCGAACAGTACGGCGAAAAGGCGTTTGGCGAATTCCTGAAGGGACGAACCGCGCTGGAGCCTGCGGAGCTCCTTGCCGGACTGGCCGTTTCTCTTGAGGCATTCTCGACCGAAAGCCTGCGCGACGATGTCGCCATCGTCTGCGTTCGGGTAGAATAAGCCGAACCGCAGAAGCAAAACGGCCGTTTGCGATCAAAGGACTTATTGTTGCTGCTGCATATGCGGCAGCGCCGCGTCCACCAGGCGCATCTGCGCTGCATCGGGAGGAACCAGAAACACAGTCTGGATTGCGCGTCCGATTTCATTCAGCTTCAGTTCAATCAGGTCGAGATACTCATGCAGGCCATGCGAGAAGATGTCGTCAATGTCCGTAAATTCCAGCTGCGCGCGAAATGCCCCGATCTTCTTTTCCGCCTGATTGCGAAACGCGCCCGTTCCCGCAGCCGTAAGCTCGCGCAAGGACCGCTCCGCTTCGCTTACGCAGAATCGGATCGAACGGGGAAAATCTGGATCCAGGATCAAGAACTCTGCAACGCTCGACGGCGTGATGCGAGGCCGCGAACGGCGGAACATTTCGAGTGCGCTCGCGCTTCGCAGCACGGCCTGCCACTGCAGCAAGTCTACGTCGGACCCGACCTGATCCGGAGCGGGCAACAGGTAGAAGTATTTGATATCGAGCAGGCGCGATGTTTTGTCGGCGCGTTCCACGCACCGGCCGATTGTGCCGAAATGCCACGCTTCTGTGTGCGAAAGAGAACCGTCCATCAGACCCGCGTGCAGTGCGCAGGAATCTTTCACCCACGCCAGGAATTCGGAATAGTTAGGAATTTTCGCTCTCGGAGTCAGACTTTCCTCGAGAGTCAGATAAAAACGATTGATGTGCATCCACATCTCAGTTGAAATCATCTCGCGCACCGAACGCGCATTCTCGCGCGCCGCACGAATGCACGACAGGATCGAGTTCGGATTCTTTTCATCCGCTACAAGAAAGCGAATGACGTTCTCCGGGTTTGCCTCGCCGTATTCCGCCGTGAACTGCTCGCGGTCTCCGGTTGTTTCGACGAGCGGCATCCATTGCGCGCCCTCGGATAGATCGAGGGCCAGCTGCATGTTCACATCGAGAAAGCGCGCATAGTTTTCGGCGCGCTCAATGTAGCGGTTCAGCCAGTAGACCGAATCCGCGGATCTGCTCAGCATGGCCTTTCAGGCAGAACCCAGGTGTCCTTGCTCCCTCCACCCTGCGACGAGTTCACGACGAGGGATCCCTTTTTGAGCGCCACGCGCGTGAGACCGCCGGGAAGAACATAAATGTCCTCGCCGTAGATAATGAACGGCCGGAGGTCCACATGTCTTCCTTCAATTCCCTGATCAGTAATCACGGGCACGCGCGAAAGATCGAGCACCGGCTGCGCAATGTAGTTCCGTGGATTCTCCGATACACGGGACCGGAACTCATCAACCTCTGCTTTGCTCGCGCGCGGGCCAATGAGCATGCCGTATCCACCCGCTTCGTTCGCAGCCTTTACGACCAGGTTCTCCATATTCTGTAGTACATACTTTCTATCCTTTTCCTCCGCGCAAACGAACGTCGGAACGTTCGGAAGGATCGGATCTTCGCCTGTGTAGTATTTGATCATCCGCGGAACATAAGCATACACTGCCTTATCATCGGCTACGCCGGTGCCGGGCGCATTGGCCATCGCAAAATTGCCGCGGCGATAGGCCTCGTAAATACCGGGCACACCGAGCATCGAATCCGGGCGGAATGCAAGCGGATCGAGGAACGTATCGTCAATACGACGATAGACGGCATCCACTCGTTTCAAGCCGCGCGTTGTCTTCATGTACACCTCGTGATTGTAAACGACGAGGTCCGATCCTTCTACAAGTTCAGCGCCCATCTGCTGGGCAAGGAAACTGTGCTCGAAGTACGCCGAGTTGAACTGACCCGGCGTGAGAACTCCGAGAACAGGCGCCTCGCGGCCGCTGATGTAGGCCAGCATTTTCGCAAGGCGGTACGGATAATCATAAACGGGAAGCACACCCTGCTTGAGAAAAATCTCCGGGAAGGTGCGCTTCATATTCTCCCGGTTGACAAGCACATACGAAACACCGGACGGACATCGAAGGTTGTCTTCGAGCACATAGTACCGCCCGTCCCCGCCGCGGACCAGGTCCACACCGTTGATATGACACCAGATTCCGCGCGGCGGTTTGAGTCCTTCGCACGCAGGCAGATAGCTTTTCGCAGACTGCAGCAGCCACGGAGGAATCACTCCATCCTTTACGATTTTCTTATCGTGGTACACATCGTTGATGAATTCATTCAGCGCGAATGTCCGCTGCTTCAGTCCCTTCTCCATTTGTTTCCATTCGCGCGATTCAATCACGCGAGGGATGACATCGAAGGGAAAGATCTGCTCTTTGCGCGAAGAGTCTCCGTAAACCTGGAAGGTGATGCCCCGGTTCAGCAGTGATTTTTCGGCCATTCGTTTGCGGCGAAGAAGCTCTTCGCGGCTCCAGCCGGCGAGAACTGCGCTGAACCCTTCGTAGGCAGGGCGAAGCGACCCATCCGACGCGAACATCTCGTCGTAGAAGCCGTTCAGTTCATATCGACCGAGATCGATTCCTTCATGTTCGGTTGCCAGTGCCAGTGAGTTCATGAAGATGGGAAAGCAAGGTCCGTACCATGCAATCGGCCTGGTTTTCAAGCATGCCGAGCCTCCGGGTCACCTGTTCGGAAACATCGACTCCGGAGATCGTTAGAATAAAAAGCAAACTGCTTAGTTATGCCGCATCTTCCTCACGCAGTACATCCACCGCAACCTTGCAGACGCTCTTCCCGCCGCCGTAGACAATCCCTTTCAGGGGAGCAATGTCGCCGTAGTCGCGCCCAAAAGAGACCGTTATGTGTTGATCCTCGGGCATGCTGCGATTCGTCGGATCAAAATCGAACCAGCCGAGATCCGGAACAAAAACGCTGAACCATGCATGCGAAGCATCCGCCCCCTGGAGGCGCCGGCCGCCCTTTGGAGCCGATTCGATATAGCCGCTCACGTAGCGCGCGGGAAGCCCGAGGGACCGCATGCCTCCAATCGCCACGTGCGCGAAATCCTGGCAGACTCCCTTTCGAATGCGAAGAGCCTCCTGGATCGTTGTGGAAATATTCGTCGAGCCGGGCTCGTATTTGAACTCGGAATGAATGCGAACATTCAAATCCCATGCCGCTTCGAGAATCGGGCGGCCGGGCGTGAAGGAAGCCGAGGCGAAAGCCTGCGCATCCTTGCTCTTCACCACGTGCGCCGAATCTTCGAGAAACTGATAGAGATCCCAGTGTTTCCGCGCCCGGTCCCGCACTTCTTCCCAGGCCGGCGACGCGGGAAAGACCGGACTCTTTCCTGCGGCTCCGGAGCGCGGCGTCAGTTCAACCCGGCTCTCCGAAATTACTTCCAGAACGTTATGCGGCGACTGTACCGCAAAGTAATACAGGCGATTGCCGAAATAATCCTGGCGCTCAGAAAGAACCGCGGGCTGGGGCGAAATGACGAGCCTGGTATCACGCGCGGTCTGGAAGTCGGTATTCCGCGGGCACAACTGCGCCTCGTTGTGGCAGAGCGACACCGGTTCGGAATACTGGTAGGTGGTTTTGTGAATTATCCGGTAACGGACCACTGGCTGGCCTCCAAACGCTGCTGCGTTTCGATATAGTTGAAGTAGTGCATGGTTATCGTATCAGAAAGGCTTCGCAGATACCCTTTTTCGCGCGCCAGAAGAGTATGAAGATCGCTGTAGTCTTCGCCGCCCGGCTTTGCTCCGTCGGCCAGACGCATCACAGAAAGCGCATGCAAAACGATGCGATGCTCCGGGCTCTTTCCCGCCTCTTTTCTCTCCGGAAGACCTTTCGCAAGATCTTCCAGGCGGCCCAGCTGATGCGCGAGCGAACGGGGATTCGATTCGTCGAAAACAAGCAAATCGATCACGGCTCCCGTATCCATCCGCGTGCGATACCTGCGCCGATAGGTCATGTAAGAATTCTGAATCCGGAGAACATGTTCCCAGAAAGCCGCCGGCGCCTTCTGACGGGTCGTATGCGAAAGCAGATCGGATGCAAGCGTTGCGCGCTCGATGCGACGCCCAAGTTCCAGAAACCGGAACCCCTGTCCGCGTGTCATACTCTCGCTGACGAAGCCCGCGAAGCTTGCGAGATAGAGCAGAATATTTTCGAGCGCTTCGAGCACGCTTTTCTCCGGAGAATCAAGCTCACTTTCGAGCCGATTCAATGTTCGCCAGGCGTCTTCGGAAAGGCGTTCGCGCAGGGCGCGGCCGCATGTTGTGAGAGCCCGTACGTCAAATCGCAGTCCCCCGAGGACTGCTGCATCGAACACGATTGAGCGCAGCTTCTTCTCCACTTCAGGCGAGCCGGATTCTTTTTTCACAAGCTCGGGATCGAGCAAGCCGGTATGCGGTTCGAGGGACAAAAGCAGAAGATCGAACACTTCCTCGTCGCCCTGCATTTCCACGAGTCTGAGATGAATCTCACGCAGGATTCTCGCAAGCGACTCCGTGCGTTCCGCATAACGTCCAATCCAGAAAAGGTTGTCGGCAATCCGCGACGGTATCTCGCCGCCGGAACGCACAATCGGAGTCGAACCCGCGGCTGAAAGAAGGCTGATCTGTTTTTCGGGCTCGGACGCAAGCACCCACAGGTCTTTGCTCACGCCTCCCTTTTGATTCGAAATATTTGCGGTTGATTCGTCCGGAGAAACGCGCACAAGTCCGCCCGGCATGATCATGAAAGAATCATCGCGCGCGCAGGCGAACGTGCGGATCACCATGGGCCGCGCTTCAAATGCAGACCCGGTCCACAGCGGTGTTGTTGAAAGCGACATGCGTTCCTGTGCGATGTAACTTCCGGGAGAGGCCTCAATGCGTTTGCTAAGTTCTTCCAATTCCTTTGCGCTGAGGTCGGAGGCGTAGATCGTTCCGCGCTCCCGCCCCCGCAGGATGGGTTTGATTACCAGTTCGCTCAGGCGCGCCAGGACGGATTCGAGCGAGTCACCGCACCAGTAGGTCGGCGCTCCCTGAAGGCGTAAATCCTGACCGGTCAAAAACTTGCAGATGCGTGGCAGGAACGGATAGATACCGGGATTCTCAAGCGCTGCGGCCCCGGGCGGATTCATGACCGCCACGGACCCGGATCGTATGCAATACATAAGACCTGCCACGCCGAGGAGCGAGTCGCTCTTCAGTTCCAGAGGGTCCGCATACACGTCGTCCACTCTCCGAAAGATTCCGTCGACGGGTCTGAGACCGTTCAGCGTCTTTAGGTAGGTGCGGCCATCGCGCACGGTGAGATCGGAGCCCTGGACCAGGTTGAAGCCCAGATAATTGGCAAGAAATGCCTGCTCAAAGTAGGTTTCGTTCTCGGGGCCGGGAGTCAGAAGCACCAGCTGATTCCCGCCGCCGCACATCTGGCTCAGATGGTTCCGCATGGATCGAAAAAAGAGAGCCAGGCGGTGCACGTGTGAATCGCGGTAGAGGCTCGGAAGCGTTCGCGAAAGAACGATCCGATTCTCAAGGGCGTAGCCTGCGCCGGAAGGAGACTGCAGCCTGTCCGAGACGACGCTGAACGATCCATCCTCGTTGCGCGCAAGGTCGGCCGCATAGAAGTGCAAATAACGGCGGTTAGGCGGAATCAGGCCGTGACATGCGCGAAGAAACCCGCCGCTTCCAAAAACAATCTCCGGGGGAACGATTCCTTCGCGAAGGAGCCTGCCCGGGCCGTAGAGGTCTTGCAGGATCAAATCAAAAAGCTCTGCCCTTTGAATGAGTCCCCGTTCGACAAGAGCCCATTCGCGGCTGTCCATGAGCACCGGCATTACATCGAGGGGCCATGCCCGTTCGCCGCCTTCTTCGTAAACATGATAGGTAACGCCGTTCTCGCGGATGAATCGTCTGATTTCGTCCTGCCGGCCAGCGAGGGCCCTCGGGCCGAGCGCTTCGAGGGACTGCACGAGAAACTCCCAGTGAGGCCGAATCTTGCCTGAGTCATCGACGAGCTCATCCCGGCGCGCCGTGGGCCGGTACGATTCAAGCAGGGCGGCGCGCGCTTCCATAGGTCAGACCGGTGTCCTCAGATCCAGAGTGCAAGGGTAATCAGGGTTTTCCTCCTGATGACGGATGACAGGCGGGAACTGAGTGCCGGGCAAAAACCGCGACAACATGCGCGACTCTGCTTCCCGATCGTTCACGGGCAGCGTGTCGTAGCTGCGGCCGCCCGGATGAAACACATGGTAGGTGCAGCCGCCCACGAAGGAGCCGGAGGCGCGATCGAACAAATCAAAACTCAGAGGAGTGTTCACGGGAAGCGAAGGATGCATGGTGCGCGGAGGGTTCCATGCTTTGTAGCGAACGCCCGCCACAAAGAGTCCTGTCGTCGCAGTGCTCTGCAGAGGAACCGGGCGGCCATTGCAGAAAAGCGCATAACGGTCCGGATGAAAGTGCGATACGGAAACCTGCAGTCTCTCCACGGCGGAATCCACCGCGCGCGCGGTTCCCACGGCGGTCATCTCTTCGCCCAGCACCTGCCACGCTTCCAGGGCAAGGCGCAGCTGAACCGTGCATTCGCCGGCCTGTGCCTCCCCGTAGCTCGGAAACCTTGATTCCAGGAAGGGCAGAAACCATTCTTCCTGGAAATTATAGCCGGACGCACGAAGGTCTGCAAGCACGCCGCGTAAATCTTCCCAGAGATAGTGGGGGAGTCTGAATTTGTCGCGCAGCATGAAACCCCAGTCTACGGGTCCCTCGCGAAGGGGAGATTTCCAGAACCGCGCAACCAGCGCGCGCATCAGCAGATGCTGAAGCGAATTCATTCGAGCATGCGGCTGCATTTCAAAACCGCGGAATTCTACCAGACCGAGCCTCCCAGAAAGAGAGTCTGACGAATGCAGCTTATCGATGCTGATCTCAGCCCGATGTGTGTTGCCGGTCTGGTCGACGAGAAGGCTGCGAAGGAGTCGGTCTACAAGCCATGGACGATAGCTGCCTTCCATCAGGGCGGCAGATGCGGGCAGCTGCGTGAAGGCCAGCGCAAGTTCATAAAGGCTTTCTGGATTTGTTTCGTCAATCCGGGGAGACTGGCTTGTGGCTCCAATAAACTGACCGGAGAAGAAGTAGGACAATGCCGGATGACGTTGAAAATGAGTGATCAGGCTGCGAAGCAGATCGGGGCGTCTCAAGAAGGGGCTGTCGGAAGGATGTTCGCCGCCCAGCGTAATATGATTTCCTCCTCCAGTCCCTGCACGGCGTCCATCGAGCAGGAATTTCTCGGCGGTCAATCCACAGGCGCGCGCTTCATGGTGCAGAATTTCAAGCTTCTGAGCATGCTCTTCGAAAGAGGCTGACGGATGTATGTTGACTTCAATCACGCCGGGATCGGGCGTCACAGCAATGCGCCCGATCCGTGAATCTGACGGCGGCTCGTAGCCTTCAATGAGAACGGGCATCTGCAGTTCCGCAGCAGTATCCTCAATGCTTGCAATCAAATCCACGTAAGCAGAAGCGTCCCACTGCGGCGGCAGAAACACCCACAAGCGCCCGTCGCGCGGCTCAATGCACACGGCCGTGCGCATATGGTACATCGGAACCTGCGTCTGTGCGTGATGTTCGGGGCCGTTCGAGATCAGCATGGCCTGTGCGCGGCGCTTCGTGCGCTCTCTGAGATCGGGCAGCGGCGGACGTTTTTCCAGGGGCGACAATTCAACCTGGCCTGTATCGATTCCTCCGAGCCGGTCGAGCGGCAGACGATAGCCCATCGCCGAATCGCCCGGAATCAAATACATGCGCTCGCGGCGGAAATGCCATCGGCCCGTCGTCCAGGCCTGCGCAGACCAGTCAAAACTAAGAGGCAGAGCATAGCCCGTAATGCTTCCGAGTCCTCGTTCAAGAAGCATGCGCAGTCGGTTTCTTTCGGAAGCCGAGTTCAGATCTTTGCGCATCGGGTCGACGTCACCGGGCAGATTGCCCTCTTTCCAGAGATAATAGTAAACGTCTTCGTAACCCGGCACGATCGTATCGGCAGTGCCTACCATTCGCATCGCGAGAGACTCGGCAAACATTCGCGCCTCTGTCGTTCCGAAGCGATAGTCGCGCATCTCATCCGCGAGAAGGCTCGTATCCCTCCAGAGGGGCTGTCCATCTTTGCGGAAAAATGCTGCGAAAGCCCAGCGCGGAAGCTCTTCGCCCGGATACCATTTTCCCTGACCCGAATGAAACGAAGCATTCGGCGCGAAACGGCTGCGGAGAGCAAGCGCCAGCCGCCGGGCCTTTTCGCGTTTGTCGGCTCCATTCGCGTCCGTATTCCACTCAGGGGCGTCACGGTTGGTCTCAGAAACAAACGTTGGCTCGCCGCCTGACGTCAATCGGACGTTATTCGCCATCAAATCATCATCAACCCGCCGGCCGAGTTCGAGGATAGACGACCACTGGTCGTTCGAATATGGCAGGGTCACGCGCGGTGTTTCGAAGACCCGCTCCACGCGCATTTCAAATTCCAGACGCGCGTCCGCTTTCTCAACCGCACCAATCACCGCAGCGGCATCCTCCGGCTCTGGCGCGCAAGCAAGAGGAATGTGGCCTTCAGCTGTAAGCAGACCGGAAGTCGCATCCAGCCCGATCCATCCGGCTCCCGGAAGATAAACTTCAGCCCAGGCGTGCAGATCGGTAAAATCCTCCGGCGGTCCCAGGGGACCGTGCAGTGGAATTTCGTCCGGCTTCAACTGGATTAAGTATCCAGAGACAAACCTTGCCGCAAGACCCAGGCCGCGCAGTACCTGAACCAGGAGAAACGCTGAGTCGCGGCAGGAACCGCTTTTCTTTTGCAGAGTCTCTTCGCATGTCTGAACGCCCGGTTCCATGCGAATCACGTAGGAAACATCGGACCGAATCTGCTGATTCAGCTCGACGATGAAGTCAATGGTCTTCTGTTTACGGCGGCTTTTCTCTATATAATAACGCAGCAAGGCCCCGCCTTCTTTGAGGACAAGATACGGCGCAAGCTGCTGCTTCAATGCGGGGTCGTATGTGAACGGAAACTCTTCGGCCGCCGGCTCTAGAAAGAAATCAAACGGATTGGTCGGCTGAAGATCAGCGATCAGATCCACCTCGAATGTGAGGCGGTTGGTCTTCTCGGGGAAAACAAGGCGCGCCACGTAGTTTCCGAAAGGATCCTGCTGCCAGTTGATGAAATGATCTGCCGGATCGCTGCGGAACGAATACGAGAGAATGGGTGTCTTCGCATGCACGGCCGGACGCAGGCGCACCGCATGAGGGAAGACGGTCACTGGTTTGTCGTACTCGTACGAAGTTCGATGATGCAGAGCTATGCGAATTGCCATGAGATTGTACAGCCGCATCTGCGACTGACATTCAGGTGCAATTTATGTGCCGGACGTTGATCGGTGAGCGCCAGAGGTCAGCGGTCGAGGTCGCGCGTTCGCTCCATCAGGGCGTCCAGCTCTTGGGACCGTCGGGCTGGCTCGGGCACAGCACGCGCAGAGCGTCTGGACCACATCCAGACCAGCGCAATTCCTCCGGCGATCGCCGCGAGGATCCATGGCCAAACGACGGGCGGTTTCACCATAATGATCTTGCCGAAGCCTTTCACGAAGCCGCTTACGAGATCGTTTCGCCCCTGCTCCGCGAGAAGGGTAACCTGGGCATCCTTCATGATGTTTTCGCCAAAACCGTTGATGAGGCCCTCTTCAATCTGGCTTTCGCTCATTCCTTCGCGGATTCGGTTTTCGATGAACCGGCGAAGTTGAACGCCAAAGCAGTTCTCCTCGATGTGTCCGCACTGCCCTACGACGCTGTGGCAGCCGCAGTAGCAGTTCACGCGCGCCGTGATTCGCTGGAATACGGCAATCTGCGCGGGATCCGTGAGGTGCTCAGGAGCTCGACCCTGGGCATTCGCGGGCTGAAAGCCTGCGAAAATCATGAGGAAGCCGGGGAGAACGAAGGTCGCAAGTCCGCGAAAGCGCATACCCGACTATTTGACGAATGCCTCACCCAGAACAACCAAAATCTGAACGTTGCCGCGCCGATCCTTTTTTCATCCGATATGCGATCCTGTCCGGGTCTTCGCCGACACCGATCCGTTTACGGAGTCGTTCGCGGCGAAACCTTCGTTGACGGATTCCTGCGCTCCCGGACAACACGCGGGTGAGCGTTGTTCTTGCGACCTTCATCGCGCTGGCAATTGGATTCGGCGCTGCGTGGATTGCGCACCGCGTCCGCTCGGCCCGATTTGAATCGGTTCGACGCATGTTCGACCGGCACGGCGCCGTGATTCTGCTGCTTCAGACAGATACGGGGGCCATCCTGTACGCGAATGCCTCAGCCTGCCAGTTCTTCGGCTATTCGCTGGCAGAATTCGTGAGAATGAAGATCCAGGAGATCAACACTCTGGCGCCGGCGGAAGTTCAGGCAGAAATGATCCGTGCCCGCAGGGAAGAGCGCAACTACTTCGTCTTCAGACACAGGCTTCGCTCTGGCGAAGTTCGCACGGTTCAGGTTCATTCGTCGCCCATGGTTCTCGAAGGGCAGACTTACCTCCTCTCGATCCTTGATGACATTACAGCAGGCGAACGACTTTCGCGTGAGCGCGATACGCGCGCGCGTGTGCTCGAGCTGCTGGCTACAAGCGCGCCGCTCGAAGCCGTGCTTCAGGAGCTCGCGCTCGCCTATGAAGATCTTTTTCCGGAAAGTATCTGCTCCGTTTTGCTGGTTGATTCGGCCGAGAAGACTTTGCTGCACGGAGCCGCGCCGCATCTGCCGAGTTTCTTCAATCGCGCCGTGCATGGTCTGAGCGCAGGCGAAGCCCAGGGCTCATGCGGAACCGCCGTATTCAGGCGCCAGCGCGTGGTTGTGTCGAACATTCAAGAAGATCCTCTCTGGGCGCAATTCCGGGAGATTGCGAAGCAGGCGGACATTGCCGCGGCGTGGTCTCAGCCGATTTTCTCAAGCGCCCAGAAGATTGTGGGAACCTTTGCAGTATATTCGCGAAAACCGCGCACGCCGAGCAAAGAGGAGCTCGAACTGATGGACCGCCACGTGCGCCTTGCATCGGTCTGCATTGAGCAGACACAGCTCCATCTGCGCCAGCGGCTCTCCGATCACGTCTTTCAAAACACGGGGGAAGGCATTCTGATCACGGACGAAGATGCGCGTATCGTCGCAGTGAACCCGGCCTTTCGGCAGCTTACCGGTTTTTCAGAGTCTGAAGTCCTCGGACAGAATCCGCGCATTCTCGCATCGGGCAAACATCCGAAGTCGTTTTACGAAAGCATGTGGAGCGACCTCCACAGATCCGGCCGATGGACGGGGGAAATCTGGAACCGGCGAAAGAACGGAGAAATCTTTCCTGAGCTTCTGAGCATCAGCGCCGTTCGAATGGAACCCCAGCAAACGGTCCATTATGTGGCAGTGTTCGCCGACATCACGCACATAAAGGCGGCACAGGCTCGCCTTGACGAACTGGCTTACCGCGACTCAATCACCGGACTTGCAAATCGCTCCCAGTTCGAGATGCGGCTGCGGCAGGCGATCGCTGCAGCAGAGACAAACGGCAGCTCTGTTTGGATTTTGCTCATCGACCTGGATAAATTCAAGGATGTGAACGATGCGCTCGGTCACAATGTTGGAAATCATCTGCTCCGAATTGTTGCCGGTCGATTCGCGGAGGTTCTCGAACCGGGCGATATGATCGCGCGGATGGGCGGCGACGAATTTGCAGTGCTGCTGGGAAATGCCGATCCCGCCCGGATCGCAATGCGTCTTCTGACAACGTTAGGCGCTCCTCTCGAGATGCCGACGGGCGATCAGCTGGACATTGGAGCAAGCGTGGGTATCAGCCAGTTTCCGCATGACGGGGCAACTGCGGAGCTGCTGCTGCAACACGCGGATGCCGCTCTCTACGATGCGAAAGCATCGGGCAGAAGAACGTTTCGCTTCTATACACAGGCTCTGACAGCCCGCGCGAAATCGAGGCTCACGCTTGAGACCAGGCTGCGCCGCGCAATCGAACGAGATGAGCTGCAGCTTTACTACCAGCCTCAAGTGAATATCCGAAGCGGCAAAGTCGTCGGCGTCGAAGCGCTCGCGCGCTGGATTGATCCGGATGGAGAAGTGGTTCCGCCCGACACGTTTATTCCCATTGCAGAAGAGACAGGACTCATCCTTCCCATGGGACAGAACCTGCTTCGCAAAGCATGCATCCAGGCGCGCGCCTGGAGCGACGCAGGGATGCCGTTGAGTGTGGCCGTCAATTTGTCCGCGCGCCAGTGCTCCCATGCCAGGCTCTCCACGGATATCAGCGACATCGTCGCAGAAACCGGAGTGGACCCGGCCCTTCTTGAACTTGAGATTACGGAAACCGCCCTCATGACGCAGGGCCAGGAAGCCGTTACGCTCCTCGAGCAGATGAAGAAAATCGGCGTTCGCATGGCCCTCGATGACTTTGGCACGGGTTACTCTTCGCTTGCCTATCTGCGGCGGTTCCCGGTCGACACACTCAAGATTGATCGCAGTTTCATCTTTGAAATCCCTTCGCATCGAAGCGGGACCGAGATTGCCTCCGCCATCATCCGGCTCGCTCATTCACTCAATTTCACCGTGCTTGCGGAAGGCGTCGAAACGCCCGAGCAGCTCGCTTTTCTGACCGAACAGGGCTGTGACCTCTTTCAGGGCTACTATCGCAGCCGCCCCGTCCCGCCAGAACAAATCTCTGCCCTCCTGTAAGCTCGCCTGACCGGGACCCGGCCGGCGAAAACCCCGCCCTGGGAAAGCATTTCGAGTTGACAGACCTAACACTGTTAGGATTATGGCTAACAGTGTTAGGAGGAAATATGCAACCGAGACTTACCCTGCCTGCGGTGCGCGACACCGTCTCAGCCGCGACCATGCGCAATCCAACGTGGAAAGGACTCCTCTATTTCGCGAGGGATGTATTCGTTTTTGCCGCAATCATGACGGCGATCTTCTTCGCAGACTCATGGGCACTCCTGCTTCCGCTCTGGTTTCTCGCAGGACTGGCCATCAGCGCCCTCTTCATCATCGGGCACGACGCAGCGCACGGCGCTCTTTTCAAAAGCACACGTCTGAACTATATCATAGGGCAGATCAGCATGCTCCCTTCGCTCCACGCCTACCATCAATGGGTGTACGGACACAACCGCATCCACCACGGACATACCATCAAGCTCGAAGGCGATTTCGTCTGGCGGCCGGTTTCCCCCCAGGAATATGAAGAGTTCTCGTGGATTCGCAAGCTGTGGCACCGCCTCGCCTGGTCACCGATCGGCGCAGGAATCTACTACATGATCGAAATCTGGTTCGGCGGAATGATTCTCTTCGCAGCTCCAACGAAAGAAGCGAAACGCGACCGCATTATCGTGATTGCAGCAGCGATCGCTCTGATGGGGCTTCCGTTCGTGCTCGCAACGTCATGGACAACCGCACTGTGGCTTGTATTCAAGATGGGCGTTGTTCCCTTCATTGTCTGGAACTACAGCATTGGATTCGCAGTCTACGTTCACCACATTCACGATTTCATTCCGTGGAAGCGTCACAAAGACTGGACCCCGTTCTACGGACAGATGCTGGGCACTGTGAACTACCACATTCCCGCATTCTTCAACTTCTTTCTGCACAACATCTTCATCCATATGCCGCATCACGTCAGCATGAGGATTCCCTTCTACAATCTCCCGAAAGCGCTGGAAGAGATCAAAGTGGTATACGGAGATTATGTGATTGAAAGAAAATCGATGTTCCTGGATTATCTCCACACAACCCGAAAGTGCAAACTCTTCGATCCAGAAAGCGGAAGGTGGCTGACGTACGCGGAAGCAGCGGGCGAAAGACGCCTAAATCTCGGCCAGTCCGTGCCGGCCTGAGCCGTCAGTCTATTCTCGATGCCGCCCTCGAAATTCTAAACGAGGGCGGAATGGACGCTCTCAGCCTTCGCAATATCGTCAAACGCCTCGGATGCAGCGTCGCCGGGCCCTATACATACTTCACAGGTCAGGAACAGATTGTCAGCACGTTGATTCAAGGCGGAGAAGAGGAGTTGACCGGAGACCTCCGACGCGCCCGTCAGGAAGGCGGCGATATTTACGATGTGCTGCGCCGGCTGGCTGTTACATACATGCGATTTGCCCGACGAAATCGCGAGCTTCACAAACTCATGTTCAACATCAACGGACACAAACGCATCTTCCCGTCCGCCACCACCAGTTATAGAACGTATCTGGAAACGATTCGCGGCGGAGTGAAAACAGGAAAGATTCATTTTTCTCGCAAAGGGTATCACGCAATCGCCCGAACCATGTGGGCGTGGCTCTACGGACTCATCGTGCTGGAGATGACCGGCGTCACCACGATGAACGGCGAAGACGCAATCAACGAGGGTTTCGTATTCTTCCAGCGGCTGCTTGAACAGGGCGAAAGCCCGCGCTGAAATCATCGCACTACGACGAGCGCTTTCTCCTCTCTTTTCATGAATTGATCCAGGTCGGTTCGGTTCAGACCGAACTCATAGAACAAATGCGAGGCCAGGTCAGCATAGTACAGGTAGTTCATCTGTCTGCCCTGCGCGAGTTCAGGGAATCTGCGCGTATGAAAGAAGAGCTTTGAGTCTACCGTGTAGAACCATTCTTCAAAACGACGAATGAAGCGCGCCACCCGGGAGCGCCGAAACTCCACATGCTCAAGCCGATGATCATGTGGAAAATCCAGCCGCCGCATTCGTCTTCCCAGATCGTGAAACCTCGATTCGATCTTATCCGGACGAAACGGCTTGTGATCGAGCCGAAGCTCGAAGAGGGCGATGGACAAAAGATGCGTGGAGAGGACGGGCATTCCTTTCTGCAGCGCAAGGCGGACCACGGTTGAGAAGTGTGGACGCTCCTCGGCGCTTGACGGCGGATGAAGCACGGCGCCGGGATTCACCCACACATCGGAACGCCCGAGGATGTCCTGACACAGCGCGTCCGAGGTTATGCTTACAGGAACGAGCATATTCGCATAGTCGCCGGCTACGTTATCCGGCATCTCTCCGAGCTCCAGTCGTCCGCGCGATCCTGTGTCCGGAATGATCCATACATTCTCGCACGGATGCTCGGAGTTCAAGAACGCGGCCGCCAGCGATCTGCGAATTCCCGTTTCTGAAGCAAGCCGCGCTCCCATGCCGCTCACGTCATGCGGCGGCGTAAACGGAGGAACAGGGTCGCCGACCATGCGAAACCCGTCCCGACGCGGCGGACGATTCAGCAGGAAATGAAGCATTGCGAGTTCGTCGAGAGAGGACCTGCGGGCAAGCAGGAAGGTCGTTCGCTTCGGATCTGAATCCGGCAGACGGCTGAGGAACAACCGCTCCACGCCGCCCGGCCAGCGTGCCATTCGCAACAGCCATCGTACGGAACGGGCGTGGGCGCGATCGTAAAAGAAATTTATGGATTCGGGAAGAATCCGTATGGGCAGAAAACCGCCCGAGCGATGCCGCCCAGCCATAGGCAACAGGACTATGAATGGACCATCATCGCAAGCAGAAACGCGGGGACCCCTGCCCTATGCGCAATTTACGCAGGCCGTAGCATACGGCAGCGCCTGAAGACGGGCCTCTCCAATCGCCGAGCCGCACTTTTCACACACCGAATATTTGCCTTCCCGGATGCGGCCCAATGCGCGGTCGATCTGGAAGATCTCGGCCCGCACGTTGTCGTCAAGGGCGTCCAGGACCTGGTCGTTTTCCCTTTGCACGCTCGCTTCCTCCCAGTCTTGATCGAGAGGCGTGTTTGCGCGCGTTATGTCCTGTTCAATGTGATCGGCTCTGCCCGCCAGCTCCATGCGCCTTGCCTGAAGCTCTTTTTCGATCTTCTTCAAATCCATATGTTATTCTGTACCGATTTCACGTTTCCTTTCCATGACTTTTCTCTCTGAGGCATTATGATTCTCAACAGCGTTGACGCGCCTGATCCAGAAGGCGAGTGAGTCCTATGATTCGAATTGCGGCGTTCGGCGACATTCACGGCAGCTTCGATGATGAGGACATTCGGATGGTGCAGAATGCCGACTATGACCTGGCCCTTGTGGTGGGTGATCTTCCCGGAAGGACGCATGCCGGCACGCTTGAAATGGCCCGCCGGATTGCGCGTATATCAAAGCCCGTGTATTTCATGCCGGGAAACCACGACGGTGTCAGCCTGATTCAACTCATCGCCGAGCTTCAGGGCAATGCGGCCCTTTCGCAGCGATCGCACAAAAAGCAGTTCATGCTGGTGGAGAATTTGCGCGAAGCGCTCGCGCCTGCCCATTACTGCGGTTACACGCTTCACGAAATCGAGGTCCGTGGAAACAAAATGTCGCTCGTGTCGGCGCGTCCGCACAGCATGGGCGGACCGGACCTTGCCTATAAGCCGTATCTTGCAAAAGTGCACGGGGTCGAGTCCATAGAGCAGTCGGCTGCGAAGATCCTTGAACTAATGCGAAAGGCCGCCGCGCCGATCCTGGTGCTGGCTCACAATGGGCCGCATGGTCTCGGCGCTCATCGCGACGACATCTTTGGCTGTGATTTTCGAAAAGAAGAAGGAGACTTCGGCGATGTGGACCTGGCCCTTGCGCTCGATGAAGCGGAAAAAGAAGGGATTCCAGTGCTGGGAGTCGTCGCAGGCCACATGCATCATAGAATTCGCGGCGGCGGAGAGCGCGCCACCATCGCCTCGCGCAAAAAGGTTCTCTGCGTAAACTGCGCGAAAGTCCCCAGAATATTCAAGGAAGAAGGAACCGAGCGACGGCACCACGTTCGTCTGGAAATCAGCGATAAAGGAATCCATGCAGAACAGGTCTATCTTGAAAGTAATTAACCGACTCGGCTCACATATGCCGTATGACGTCTACCTGCGGTTGCAGGAGCAGCTTCGCAGCGCGCGAGAAGAACTGATTCTCGTCTGCGAACATCGGCCTGTTTTGACATGCGGGGTTCAGTTCAAACCGGAGAGCCTGCGCATATCACCTGAGCAGCTCCAGGAAAAAGGAATTGATGTGGTGCGAGTCGGCCGCGGCGGCGATGTCACGGCCCATGAACCAGGCCAGATCGTTTTCTACGTGCACGCCGATCTTCGCGCGCGCGGGATCGCTCTGAGCGCTTTTTTTCAATCGATTCTCGCTGCAGCGCGGTCTGCGCTTGCGCGCGTCTGGAACATTCAGGCAGAAATGAATCCGAAGGCGCCCGGACTCTACGTGGACGGACGAAAGATCGCCTCGATTGGAGTTCAGTTCAAATCGTTCTTCACGAGCCACGGAATCGCCGTCAATGTGCGGAACGATCTCCAGACGTTTTCCTGGATCCATCCGTGCGGATACCCCGATCTCCCAATGACTACTGTAGAGCGCGAGGGAGGCAGCGCGGCCAGGGCAGGCCTGTTTGTGGACACGCTTACGGCGGAACTCATGAGATCGCTTGAGGATTCCAGCGGTTCCGGAAGCGAAAACACTTTGACATGAGAGCCCCTTTCCCATCCTCTGACGTGGAGCGCCCAGGTAGCTCAGTCGGTAGAGCGTCGGACTGAAAATCCGTGCGTCGGCGGTTCAATTCCGTCCCTGGGCAGTTACTTCTTCCTGTTTTCGCCTTCCTGCCAGAGTCCCAGAAAGTGTGTGTCCGCGATTTCTTCGCATCGTTCGGGCGCAAATAGCTGTTTAACGGGCGGCTTCGGATAGATCGAAATCTGGTCTGCGTCCGGAATCCACGTAAGCATCCGCAGAATCGTATTCTGACCCTCAATCTCGTACATCGTGTAGCTCATCCCTTTGTTTGGAATGATTTGCTCACTCTGGAGGTACTTTGGCATAATCCTTTCGGCCTGACCCGTTTCGGCCTGCAAAGTACAATATTTTTCTTGCACCTCCGTTCGCCTTCGCGTTTACTCAAGAAAAACCACAACGGGTCGATCTTCAGGGGGAGCGGGTGGAAAAGGGCTACATTCTGTGCGTGGATGACGAGGTCAGCGTTCTCGAAACCCTTCGAGAGCAGCTGCGGTTACACTTCGGGCAGACCCACGAAATCGAGGTGGCTTCGAGCGCAGAGGAAGCCCTGGATCTCATCTCTCAAATCAGGGATTCCGGCGGCCTCATTGAGGTCATCATCACGGACCAGGTGATGCCGGGCATCAAAGGTGACCAGTTCCTTGAAGAAGTGCACAAACAGCTTCCCGATACCATTAAGATCCTGCTCACCGGACACGCGGGTCTCGCAAGCGCCATCCATGCCGTCAATAAGGGCGGGCTCAACCGCTACATTGAAAAACCCTGGAACATGGACTCTCTCAAAGACGACATTGCCCAGCTCATTCATCGCTTTCGCGAACACGTTGAGAACCAGCGCATGGTTGCCCTTCTTGAGCAGCGCGTCATGGAACTCGAAACGCAGATGGGCGCATAAGCTCGCCGCAGTCTTTACCCTCATACTTTTGCCGCATCTAACGTATGCGGAAGCAGCCACGCAGGAAAAGCCTTCGCGCATTGAAGTTATGCGCAATCGGATTCTATTTTCAAGCTCGACGGATCGCCGCAACGAAATCCGGAAGATCAAGGCTCTTGAGCCCGACGATCAAAAGCAGCTCCTACCGGATGTGATCAAGCTCTGCACGGAGGACCTCGATCCGAACGTGCGCGAAACGAGTGTACGCATACTTTCTGAAATGAAAGTGCAGGAGGCCGAACCGGCATTTCTCGCCGCGCTCAAAGACAAGGTGGATGACGTGCAGCTTGCGGCCATCAGCGGACTGCGCGAAATCAAATCAAAACTGGCGGGGCCGCCGCTGACGGAAATGATGACGGCGCTTGACTCAAAGAAAGATCAGGCGAAATTCAGCGCCATCCTCAGAGCGCTCGGTGCTCTCAAATACAAATCCGACATTCCAGCTCTGATCAAAAGAGCAGAGGACGCGGAGACGCATGAAGAAGTGCGCCGCACAATCATCCTCTACTTCGGCGATGTGAAAGCAGAAGAAGGATATGACTTTCTTGTGAAGCTTGCGCGCAACGATGAGAAGGATCCAGATCTGCGAGCCTATGCGGTAAACTCAATCGGAAGAATGAAAGAAACGCGGTCCGTACCCGATCTCAAGCAAATTCTTGAGGGAATTCGGAATCAGAAGAATCCAAAAGAACGCGCGCGCATGAGCCGCCTGCGTTTTCAAACCATGGTCGCTTTGATGCGTCTCGGTGACCGCTCCATGATTCCTGAGGTCATGTCCGCGGCCAAAGACGATGATCCGGTCGTGCGCCTGCGCGCTGTGCGTCAGCTCGGTGAAATGCGCGCGCCGGAAGCAAAGGAACTGCTTGCTTACAAATCGAAGTACGATGAAAACCCGCGCGTAAAAAAAGCCGCCAAACAGGCTCTCGACGAATGGGACAAATCTCCAGCGGAAAACGCTTCGGACATGGACGACTCGGACAAAGAAAAATGATCCGCGCGAGCCTCCTTGTTATTTTTGCGCTGCTGCTCTCCGGTTTGTCCGCACAGGACAAAGAGAAGCCGTATGAAGGGGATATTCGAGAATCTGACCTCAGACGCACGGAGCTCGTCACGAAGATCAAGAGCAATGCGATTCCGCCTTCGATTCGTCTGCGTTACTCCGGAACGGAATCTGATTTCCTGGTGTTCTACGACCTCGAAGGCAAATCCATATACTACAAATACCGTGAAGACCGGTTCGATACGGATGCGGAACGAAAGATCGCCGACTTAATTCCAGGCGAAGCCTATGAAGTCTCGGGCACTTTTCTTGGATTTTACCAGGCATCGCTCCTGTATTCCACGGACAATCCCCGCTACCGTGAAATGCTTGAGAACCGCAACGCGATCCCTGCTTTCATTTTTCGCAGCGCCCGCCCCCTGCGGCTCGATCAAATCCTTTTCTAGGCAGACCGCCCGGCGGAAGTTCCCCACTTCCGCGCTATTCGCACAAGCTCCTCTGAATCGATTGGCTTGCTGAGAAAGTCATCCATCCCCGCGTCAATGCACATCTGGCGATGCTCGGGCAGGGCGTTTGCGGTCAGCGCAACCAGGACTGGACGGGGGCCGTGACGCTCTCTGATTTTTCGCGCCGTCTCCAATCCATCCATAACAGGCATGTGCATGTCAAGGAACACGATCGCATAACGTTTCGCTTTCATTGCCGTGATCACCTGAGCTCCGTCTTCCGCAAGGTCTACGGAAAACCCGAGACGGCGGAACAGCTTTTCCGCTACGAGTCTGCCGATTTCGTCATCGTCGGCCACAAGCACGGGCATTCCGGAAATCTGTTCCAGGCTGTTTGCATCCTTGGACGGAGCCTGGACCGTGCGAGCCGTCTCCGGCAGCGGAAGCCGCACGAAAAACTGAGAGCCTTTTCCGCGCTCGCTCTCAACCGAGACGGAGCCGCCCATGAGATCCACCAGGTTTTTGGTGATGGCAAGACCGAGTCCCGTTCCCGCATAACGTCGCGCAAGCGATCCTTCCAGCTGATGGAAAGGCTGAAACAAATCCGCAAGCTGGGACCGGTCCATGCCGATCCCGGTATCCGTTACTGAAAAATCAATTTCTCCGGGACGGCCGGGAGAAATGGAGACAGCAAGTTTCACGGCGCCCCGTTCCGTAAATTTCACAGCGTTGCCGATCAGATTGACCAGAATCTGACGAATGCGGGCAGAATCGCCGTATACGAAACCAGGAACTTGAGGAGCGATTTCGAGCTCAAGGCTGATCCTCTTTTCATCAGACGCAGGCCGAAACAAATCCATCACCTCGGAGGTCAGCTGGGACAGATCGAACCCGGAACGGTTGATGGGCAGTTTGCCTGCTTCAATGCGCGAAAAATCCAGAATATCGTTGATGACGCTCAAGAGCGCGGATGCGCTCTTTCTCACCACCTGGACCATCGATTTCTGTTCGGCGCTCAGCGGTGTATCGAGCAGCAGGTTGCTCATCCCCAGCACTCCATTCATGGGCGTTCTGATCTCATGGCTCATCGTCGCAAGAAACTGCGACTTGAGCTCGTTCGCCTGACGCGCGCTTTCTCGTTCCGAACGGAGCAGACTGATCCGATCTGCGAGCGCCAGCGATAGCAGTGTGATCTGCAGGACTGTGCCCGCAACGAGCGCATACTGAATGAACGACCAGACCGGGAGAACTGCAAGATTGCGAAGCGCGAGAAGCGTCGCAGCTATCAGAAGGGGAACATAGGAGATTGTAAAAAGCCCCGCGGGTTTGTAACCGCGAAAACTGAGGACTGCCCCGATCACGATCGCGTAGACAGCCTGAAAGGCGGCGAGAAGGGCAAACGATCTCGCGATCCAATCATAGCGCACGAACCAGACGCCTAGCGTCAACACGCCGAGCATTACGGCGTTCGCGACTACAATTCTCTCAACGTGGGGCCACCGAACGCGCAGCTGAAGAAAATCGCGCATAAACAGCGCAAGGAAAAGCTGAGAGGTGCCGTTGGCTGTGAGGTTCAGAAGTATACCGTACGAACGAGCCCCTGGCCAGAGATACTGAAAGGCAAGACCCTGCTGCGCAGACATGAAAACACCGGCAGAAATCAGAAGCAGAACATAGTAACCGTAGGTTCTTTCGCCGACGCTCAGGAACAGGAAGAGATTGTAAAAGACCATCACGAGAATCGCGCCGAAGAAAAGGCCGAGCACGAGACTCTCTTCTGCGTCCCAGGCCGCAAACGCCGAAGCCGTGCGAAAATGGACGGGCACATTCATGGCAGCGCGCATTTGCACTCGCATGAGAATATCCTTCGATTCGCCGGGCTTGATGGAAATCGGCATAACGAACTGCCTGTGCGCAACGGGACGCGCCGAAAACAGAAAGGCATTTCCCGCATGATACGTTCGATTTGCGTCACGCTCGGTCCAGATTTGCAGATCCTCGATGAGCGGGTTTTCGACCTGCAGGACCCCGGACGATTCGGATGAAAGGTTCACAACCGTGTATCGAATCCAGTAGGCGGCCGGCGTAAAACTAACGCCAAAAGCGCCGCTTCCCTCGCCCGCAGTCCAGGAAGCCCTCCTCGCCTGGTCGGCGGTAAGAAGAGCTCCCGGGTCTTCGAGAAATTCAATATCTCTCCGCATTACGGCGCGCGCGTCTTCTTTCAGGATCACAGGAGCGGCCTGGAGCGAAGAGACAACAAAAAGCAAGAGCGCAGCCCGCCTCATACTGGAACGAGCTCGCAAGACTTCGGCGGGGCAAGCAAAAACCTGCAGATCAAATAGTGCTTGAATCCGGCGCTTTTTTCACGCTTCCTGGTTTGTGGGCCAGTTTCGCAACAAAGACGAATTGCTCCGCGGTCACGCGGAAACAGCAAAGCAATTCAAAGACAGATGGGAGCAAAAAGGAATTTCGGGAATCCTTGTCGAACTCGAAGACCTCGAATCGCTCACGGCCCGGCCCGACTTCTGGGATGATCCTGAAAGCGCGAAGAAAACATCCATGCGAAAGTCGGAGCTCGAAAAGCGCACGCAGCCCTGGCAGGACCTGAAACGCGACCTGGACGAATTCCCGGATCTGGTTGAACTGACTCTGGAAGAAGTAAAAGATACGAAGGCCGCAATCGACAGCCTCGAGACCGATTTGCAGAAGATGGGAGAGAGGTTTGAGGCGTTGCTTCTTGCCGAAGCGCTCACGGGCGAAGACGACGGACGCGATGCCATCGTGACCATCTCTTCCGGAGCCGGCGGCACAGAGAGTCAGGACTGGGCAGAGATGCTTCTCAGAATGTACCTGCGCTGGTTTGAAAAGCGCGGATTTCGCGTTGAAACCGCTGACCTGCAGCAGGGAGAAGAAGCCGGCATCAAGAGCGCCAGCTTGATTGTGCGCGGCGAAAATGTTTTTGGGCTTCTGAAGGCAGAGAACGGTGTCCATCGACTCGTGCGCATTTCGCCGTTCGATTCGAACAAGCGCCGCCACACTTCCTTCGCCGCAGTTCACATCACGCCGGACATCGATGATTCCATTCAGGTCAACATAGACGAAAAGGATCTTCGCATTGATACATATCGCTCAAGCGGCGCCGGAGGTCAGCACGTCAACAAGACTGACTCGGCTGTGCGCATCACGCACATGCCGACGGGCATCGTCGTTCAGTGTCAGAACGAACGTTCGCAGATGAAGAATAAATCGACTGCAATGAAGATGCTCAAAGCGCGTCTGCATGAACTGGAAAAGCAGAAGCTGGAAGAAGACATTGAAAGCAGATCGGGCGAAAAACGAGACGTCGCCTGGGGCAGTCAGATTCGAAGCTACGTGATGCACCCGTACAAACTGGTGAAGGATCTTCGCACGGATTACGAAACAGGCAATGTCGATGCAGTGATGGACGGCGACCTTGATCCTTTCGTGAACGCATATCTGAAGAGTCTCGCGGGAATGGGTCCTGCGCTGAAGGCCGGCGAACGCGCGGAATAGCGCGTAACGCATAACGCCCGAAGTCCGTAGTAGTACGGAGAAAAGTTTTTCTGCGCGATTTGTTTTTTTAATGGCACGTGCGGTTTTTCCCCCAACTCTGTGCCGTGTCCCTCGTCCGTAGCCGCTTTAGTATCTGGCTTCAAATTGGAGCGGTCTGCCTGCTGGTTTGCGGCGGAGTCCTTGGCGTTTTCTGGATTTTGTTTGAGCAGGCGCTCGACTCGCAGGAGTATGCACTCTCGCGTTACGCCGCACAGGAAGGCGACGAGATTGCCGAGCTTGCCGCCACCATGCAGCGGGCCGGCCAACCGGTAGATGAACTGAGGCTTGCGGCAGTATTTTCTCCCCGAGAAACATCGGATCATTTTGAGTTCGTTCTCGGTCACCGCGAAGGGGATAACATCCGCGTCTTCGCTTCCAGTCATCATCAAACGGCCGTATTTTCCGCCGCCCGACATCCGCCCACTCCCATGCAACTGGCCCTCCTTGGACAAACCGGAAGCGGCCGGTATATTGACTACCGCGGCCGCGAAGTGCTTTCTGCGTTTCAGCCCGTAAAGGGGACCAACCTCGGCCTTGCCATCCACCTCCCGATGGCAGAGTTGCGCGGGCGCTTCCTGCCGCCTGCGCTGTATTCGGCTCTGGCAGCGGGAATCATCAGCATTCTCATTTCGGGGATTGTGTGGAAGCAGGCACGTCATACGCTGCATCGAGAGCTGGTCGAACCCTCGCAGGCGCGCTACAGGCTTCTGCTTGAACAGGCGCCATACTGCATCCATGAAATTGATCTGCAGGGAAACGTCGTAACCATCAACCGGGCAGGTCTGGAAATGCTCGAGGAAACGGCGACTAACGTTATTGGCGAATCGTACCTTAACTCGGTGGTTCCGGCGGAGCGGGAACTGCTCAAGAATTCTTTTGAGGAAGCGAAATCCGGCAGAACTTCAACCATTGCCTTCCAGTCAAAGAATGGAAAGACACTGGAATCCACATTCACGCCGCTCCGCGATTCCGAGGGAAGGTTCATAGCCGTAATTGGAATCACGCAGGACGTTTCGGACCGTCTGCGGGCTGAAGAAACGCTGCGCGAAAGCGAAGCGCTTCTGGCCGAAGCAGAAAGAATCACAATGGTCGGAAGCTGGACGCTCGATTCCCGCGCTGGCAAGTTGCTCTGGTCCCGCGAGATCTACCGAATTTTCGAAATCGACCCCGATCACTTTGAACCGTCTTACGAAGCATTTCTCGCGCTGGTTCATCCGGACGACAGGGAGAAAGTCGATCGAATGTACCGGGACTCTGTGCTGGCGAAAACCCCCTACCAGGTTCGACATCGTCTGCTCATGAAGGACGGGCGCATAAAGTACGTGGAGGAAAAAGCGCAAACGCATTACGACGAATCGGGCGCGCCCCTGCGCAGCGTCGGGACCGTGCAGGACATTACGGAGCAAGAAACAGCGCGCATTGCGCTTGAGGAATCGGAACAGCGATTCAGAGAACTGGCGGACAACATTGAGCATGTCATCTGGCTTGCAGACAAGGACAGAGTCCTCTACGTAAACCCGGCTTTTGAGAACGTCTTCCAGCGCAAGGTGGAGGACGTGTATGCAAACAGAATCGCATTCGCAGAATCCATTCTTCACGAAAAAGACCGCGCATACGTTCTCGAGAGCCTCGGCAAAGTCTACTCCGAGGGGCGACCGTATGAAGCGGAATTCCAGATTCGGCGGCCAGACGGAACCTTGCGCTGGCTGAACGCAAAGACATTCCCGTTTCGCGGCGTCGATCACTCCTGGCGCTCCGTGGGGATTGCGCAGGACATTACAGAACGGCGGGAGGCGGAAAACGCGCTTCGTGAATCGGAAGACATGTTCCACCAACTCGCCGATAACCTGGAACATGTGCTCTGGCTGGCTCAGGCCGACCGCATGCTGTATGTGAGTCCCTCCTTTGAAAAGGTCTTCGGACGCAGCCTGAAAGACATCTACGCGGACCGCACCTATTTTGCAAAAGACATGGATCCCGCCGACCAGACGCGGATCTTTCGGGCAATGCGCCGCGTTTACACGGAAGGCGTGCCTTTTTCAGAGGAATACCGCATTCACCGCCCCGATGGCTCGGTTCGCTGGATTTTCGCGCAGACATTTCCCTTTCGCGCGGCCGATGGCAGATGGCGATCGGTTGGAATTGCGCAGGATATCACGCATCGAAAAAACAACCTCGAGCAGCTGCAACGAAACCTCAGACATGAGGCAGAGCTAAACAGAATGCGTTCCGACTTCATTTCCATGGTTTCGCATCAGTTTCGCACGCCCCTTGCGACCATGCATTCCAGCGTGCAGCTGCTTCAAATGCATGCAGGCAATCCAGAGGCGGCCGAAAAGACGGCGGTGCACCTGGAGCGAATCGAGAAGGAAATTCACCGTCTCACGGAACTTACAGAAGACGTTCTGACGATGGGTCGTTATACTTCCGGTACGTTCCCGTTCGCTCCGAAACTTCGGAGCCTCGAAATGCTGATTCGCTCGCTGATCGAGCAGAGGTTTGACCTACTTTTTCCGGGCCGTCCGTGCAAACTGTCCGTATCGGGAGAACCGCGGGATCTTCCATTCGACGAGTCTATGATGACGCATGTTTTCAATAATCTTATCTCAAACGCATACAGGTATTCAGAAGGCGCACCGGAGATATCCATTGATTACGGCAACAGCGGCGTAGACGTGAGGATCAAGGATCACGGCATCGGAATTCCCGGCGAAGACCAGGCACAAGTCTTTCGCCCTTTCTTTCGCGCGCGGAACGCGCAGTCCACAATCGGAACCGGCCTTGGGCTTGCGATCGTAGAACAATTCGTTGAGATGCACAACGGCAAGGTCCGGCTTCAAAGCGAACCGGGAACAGGCACAACATTCAGCGTCACGCTGTCTTACGGCGAGCGGCCAGATGAAGCATAGGATTCTCGTAATCGAGGACGAACGGGCTCTGCGCGCGAACATTTGCGAGATTCTGGAAATGCACGGGTACGAAGTTGCCTCAGCGGAATCTGGAGCGCAAGGCCTCGAAAGCGCGCGGTCATCTCCGCCGGATCTGATCCTGTGCGATATTCTCATGCCGGTCATGAACGGGCACGAATTCCTCGAGCTTGCGCGAAAATCGGAAGAGTTGCGGAACATTCCCGTTGTATTCCTGACCGCTCTGACGGCTCCGCACGATGTACGCCTCGGCATGAACCTGGGCGCCGATGACTACATAACCAAGCCGTTTGACGCGAAGGACTTGATTGCCGCGATCGAGGGAAGGATTGAACGCTCCCGCCTCATCGCGGAGGACATGCAGGAGCGAATTGCGCGAATCGTTTCCAATGCGGGAAGTCAGTCTTCCGAAAATCTGAACGACTCGCTGAACTCCATTGTCCTTCCGGCACAGCTCCTGTCCGACGCTGCACAGACCCTTTCCGCGGAACAGGTACGACAGCTCGCCGGAGGAATTCTGAGATCGGCCGCCACAGTTGCAAGGACCGTCGACAACATACTCTGGTTGCAGCGTCTGCAGGCAGGCAACATCGCAAACGCGCGCAGCCCGTTCGAAGTCACAAGAGAATGGGCAGTCCGAACGATCCGGGCGAGTTTGCGCGAAGGCGGCGAAGCCGAAGTCTTCGTGCAACAGGCATCCGTGGCGTGCCAGGAAGAGATTCTGTCCAAGATTCTGCGCGAAATTGCGGCAACCGTTTTCGCGGCTTCGGTTACTTCGAAGCTTCGCGTCCAGACGAGGATCGAAGGCAACCTCTACGTGATTGATATCGAAACTTCCATGCACGATGACCGGCTCAGCCCTGATCTGCTTGCGCTCATAAAAGAAGACAACTCTGGTCTTCCCGCAGGCGCTTCCGTGGTTCGCCAGCTCATCGCAGTCTGCGGAGCGAATCTAAGGGGTGAGCACGATTCTAAACGCGGACGCTTCAGTCTGATTCTGGAGCGCGCTCTTTGAGAATCCCCTGGGAAATGATCTCGCAGCGGGTTCGCGACGGAATCATCGTGTTTGATTCTTCGCTTTCGATTTGTTTTTTCAATCAATCTGCTTCCGCGATTTTTGGTTACGCGGAATCGGAGGCGCTGGGCCGTCCGATCAGCCTGATCTTTCCGCGCGATCTGATTGACCGCCATCGCGATCATCTTTCGCGGGAGAGTGGATTTGAGTTGAATCCGCCGCGACTCATCGTGCCCGCGAATCACAAGCACGGACACTCGCTTCAGGCCGAGATCAGCCTCACTCCGTTTGCCTCTGGAAGCGAGCATATGGTGATTGCGATTGTCCGAGAACTGGACTTGCATCCGGGCACCCCGGATTCCAGACAGGATGCCTTCACACAGCAAATTCTTGACGCAATGCCTGCGCATGTCGCCATTCTCGATTCACGCGCCCGAATTGTGAGCGTCAATGCGGCATGGCGTTTCTTCGCTGAACGGAACCGCGGAAGTCAAACGCAAACCAGCGAAGGAATGAACTATCTCGAGGTTTGTGATCGCGCCGCCAAAACGGGATCGCGCGACGCCGCCCAGGTGAGAGATGCGTTGACCAGTCTCCTGGCTGGCAACGCACAGACTTTCCAGTTTGAATATCCCTGTCATGCTCCCTCCGAACTGCGATGGTTCCGTATGCGGGCCGTTCCGTTTCACTGGAGGCAGGAACGCCACATTGCCGTCATACACGAAAATGTGTCGAACCGCGTAACAGCGGAAATACGCACGCAGGAAGTAGAAAACCTGCTTCAGACCTCAGGAAGGATGGCGCGACTTGGAGGATGGAAGCTTGAGCTGGCCACAGGTCTCATCCATGCCACTACAACCATGCTCGATATGCTGGGAATGCCTGCGCGAACCCGGCTCACCTGGCCCTCTCTGCGCGCTCATCTTCCTCCTTCAACCCGGAGGAAGATCCAGCATGCAGTTCTGTCTTCGCTGCGAGATCGGAAGCCGTTCGAGCTCCAATTTCAAACCACCGGGCCAGATCAGAAGCAGATCTGGGTTAAGCTGGCCGGCGAACCTACGTTTCACGGGGCAGAGACGATCGCCGTCTCGGGCATGCTCCAGGACATTACGCAGACAGTATTTCGCGAAAACATACTGAGACGCGAGCAGCAGAGATTGTCGGCCGCTTTGAAAATATCGCGTCAGGGTATTTTCGAAATCAATCTGGACAGCGGCGAAGTGCACTGGGATGAGCGAGCCTTTGAAATGCACGGGGTGCATCCATATTCTTTCATACCAACGATAGCCGCCATTGAGACCATCCTCATTGCCGAGGACAGAGGGCTGGGGAAGAGACTGAAACAATTCCGCGACAATGGAGGGCGAACCTGGCATGAACGATATCGGGTCCACACTCCTACCGGTGAAATCCAGACCATCGAGGTTCTTGGCACCTTTCTTGCCGAGGCGGGTGATGTCCGCCGTCTCCTTGTTGGAACGGCAAAGGACGTTACAGCTCGCGAAGCAATTCAGGCGGAGCTCCTTGCGGCACGCGAGCAGGCAGAGGCTGCAACCGTCGCAAAGAGCCGTTTTCTCGCGAACATGTCGCATGAGATCCGCACACCCATGACCGGAATTCTCGGATTTCTCAGATTGCTTCAGGGCTCGGAGCTGGGTCAGGAGCAGAGAAGCTACGTCGATCTGGCGGTCTCGGCGGCCAGCTCTCTGGGGCGCATTCTCGATGATGTTCTCGATTTCTCGCGAATAGAGGCGGGTATGCTTCGCATGGAGCCGGCGCCGGTGAAGATCGGCGAACTTGTGCAGGAATGCGCGGCACTCTTCAGCGCAACGGCGCGGGATCATGAAACCGTAATTGAGCTCGAACAGGGGCCTGAGGCTTCGACCAGCGTGATGGCCGACTCGGTGCGTTTGAAACAGATACTGAACAATCTCATCGGCAACGCTGTCAAATTCACGAAGAAAGGGACGATTCGGATCCGGGTGTCCGGCTCGCGCGATAGCGACCAGCTGCCGCTCCGCATTGAAGTCGCTGATACGGGAATCGGGATTTCGCCGGATCGAATGGGTGAGATCTTTCAGCCTTTCGCGCAGGCGGATTCATCCACCACGCGCCAGTATGGAGGAACCGGACTCGGTCTGACCATCTCTCGCGAACTCACCGCAATGATGGGAGGCGCTCTGACCGTCCGACCCAATGAACCGGCTGGAACCATTTTTGAATTCAGCTGCTCTTTTCCTCTCGCGAATGACGAAATGAGTCCTGCCCAGGTTCCTCAATTGCCCGCAAGTCTTCCGGGCAGCAGAATCCTCGTCGCCGATGACAACGAGTTGAACCGCCTCTGCATTTCTCTTATGCTCAAGGAACGGGGTCTTACCTGCGATCTCGCGCAGGACGGTCATCAGGCGCTCGAGGCAGCGCAGGAAAAGGACTATGACATCATCTTTATGGACTGCCAGATGCCCGGAATCGATGGTTACACGGCTACGCGCCGCCTGCGCGAAATCCAGAAAACACACAGGCCGGCCATCATTGCGCTTACGGCAAACGCAATGCAGGGAGAGAGAGAGAAGTGTCTGAGTGCGGGCATGGATGACTACATCACAAAACCCATTGATTTCGAACAAATGTTTGAGCTGATCAAGGAGTATTCGCGCAAATGACAGGTCCGGACATTCTCGATCTTCGGGTAGTTGCACGTTATTCGCCATCCTCGCTGACCACTATGCTTTCCGTGTTCGAGTCAGACCTTGAGGAAAACATTCCGCTGATCCGCACGCTCAATCAACGGGGAGAGTTTGCCGAGCTCGCCAGGGTATGCCATCGCACACGCAGCGGATGCCTGGTCATCGGCGCAACGATGCTCGCCGAGCAGCTGGGCGAGATTGAGAAAACCGCAATGAGCGCAGATGCGCATACCCTGGATCTTGCGAATCTGGCCGACCGCGCGTCAGTGGATGCGCTGCGTGAGATTCTCGGTCTCAAGCGGAACTAAAATTTCTGCCATGATGCGGCGCCGCACCCCGCCCGGGGCCGAGTGATCGCGCACCTCGAAGACCGAAACAGAGCATCCCGATTGTTGGAGCGCGTGCCGGACCACGGTCAGACCGGTGCCCATGGGAAATTCCTCCATCGAAAAACGATCATCGTAGATGTTGTGCAACCTGCGGAATGGCTCAAATATTTCATTCTCCTGCTCGAAAGGGATGCCAGTGATTCCGCCTGGCATTTCCAGCAGGTCGTTCGTAACACACAGAGACAGACTGCCGCGCCCCTCAAAAGCGGTCACATCCACGATGGAACCATCGGGAGAATATTTGAAAGCATTTGTGAGGAGTTCGCGCAGCGCGATCGCAATAGCCTCGCGATTCCCTGAAATGTGGGCAGATGGAATGTTCAGGGCCTTCTGTACGGATTGCCCTTTGATCACGCGAAACCGCTCAACGGACGCGAGACTTCTTTCCACGAGCGAAGGAAGTTCCTCGTGCGGAATTTCTTCACACGGATAGGACCGATCCATGGCCGAAACGAACATCTCCATCGATGCAAGCCAGTGACGAAGAGCCTCGGCCGCTTCCCCCAGAAATTCCACCGAAGACGCCGGAACCAGGTATTCATCCTGATCGTTCCGCGGCATCAGAGGGAGAATGTCCACCTGCGTGATGAGCGCTCCCGCTCCGAGCCCCTGTGTCATGGAATGCCGAATGTTTCGCACCAGCGCAGCGCTGTACTGCATATGCAGGCGGTCGGCCATCTGCTGCTTCCAGATCAGCCAGTCCAGCTTGCGCTGGGAGCGACCGTCCTGCGACGCCTGGATATGCGCCCGGCGCCGTTTCTCGGCGGCCTCCGAAACCAGTCGCCGCATAACGGCAAGCGCCTCCGGCACAGCGTCAGAGTTCGATATCTTTTCGCAATCCGCAGACGCATCCACAATGCCGACCAGGGCAATCGGACACTCGACGCGGCTGCGAAGCGCCCGCGCAAACTCAGCGGCACGCGGAAGGTTTCCCGCAATCACAGCATCGACCTGAATCGCGGAAAGAAGACCGAGCGCCTCCGGCGCTGCTTCAGCCTCGATTACGGAATAATCATTCTCTTTCAGCGCGCGCGTGAGCTTTCCGAGACCGCTTCCTGCGGCAAGGACGACCGGCCGCGGCATCAGCTCAGAATCTGGCGCACGATATCGAGAAACTGCGCAGGGCGAAACGGCTTCACGATCCATCCGTTTGCGCCGGCAGCGAAGCCGGACTGCTTCATGGGTTCTTCTGACTCGGTCGTCAGTGTGAGAATCGGAATGTCTTTGTTCGCAGCTCTCAGGTGTTTGATGAAGGAAATCCCGTCCATTACGGGCATGTTGATGTCCGTGATGACAAGATTGATCTCCGGGTCCTCCTGGAATTTTGCAAGCCCCTCTTTCCCATCGGCCGCCACCACAACGCGATAACCGCCTATCTGCAGCGTTTGCTGCACCATCTTCAACATAGCCTGCGAATCGTCCACAGCCAGCACAGTTTTCATATCAACCTCCGAACCTGGGTGCTAAAGTAAAATTGCTCGAATTGAGCTCATAATAGCGGGTCAAACCGAACTGCCGAATCACGTAGGACTCAAGCAGGCCGGTGGGCGTCTCTGCCGCGCCGAGAATCAGAAAGCCGTCGCTCGTAAGAACGCTCTGCAGTCCCTCGAGGATCTTCTTGCGCACGTCCAGGTCAAAGTAGATCAGGACGTTGCGGCAAAATACGAGATCAAACGTTCCCGAGTATGGAAGGGAAAGAAGGTTGTGCGGCAGGAATTGCACTTTCGATCGTATTTCCGCGCTGATCTGGTATCCGTCCTGTGTCGCGGTGAAATATCTTTTCAGGAAGTCCTCGGGCAGTCCTCGATTGATTTCATATTCTGTAAAGACGCCGGTTTGAGCGCGCTCGGAACATGCATCACTGATGTCCGTCGCGAGTATGTAAAGATCCTGAAAGATCTGCGGAAAGCGATGATGAATGAGCATGGCGATCGAGTAAGGCTCCTGTCCAGTGGAGGAAGCAGCCGACCAGATGCGCAGTTGTTTGGACCGCGTGCGCTCCATCCATTCCGGAATCATCTGCTCGCTCAAAGCGGCAAAAGTGCTCTCGTCGCGAAAGAAGCGCGTCTCATGAGTCGTGATGCGCTCGAGAAACTTTCTCTGCATCTGCTCATCATTTCTGGCCTCGAGCCTGTCTGCGAACTGATCGAAGGAGGCCAGTCCGAATTCCTCAAGAAGCGGACCGAGCCGCGATGCAATGAGATATTCATTCTTTGCGTCAATGACGACGCCGGTCACTGAACGAATCACTGACTTGATCCGCGCAAGCTCAATCGTTCCCGCTGTCATACAGTTACTCCTGACAACAAGTGATTCAAACGTCTCGAAATCTCGGATGGATCGAGAACTTCGTCGGCAAGTCCTTCACGAATGGGTCTTGCAGGCATTCCGAATATGAGACAACTCTCCTCACTCTGGGCCATCAGCTTCCCGCCGCCGGCCTTCAACTCAAGGGCGCCCAGATATCCGTCTTCGCCCATGCCCGTCATAATGATCCCGAGCAGGGCCTGCCCGTAGGCCTGGGCCGCGGAACGAAAAAGCACATTCGCCGACGGCCGGCAGCTCAATTCAGGCGGCGCATCCGTTATGCGCAAACGTGAACCCGCAGGATTGACCTCCATGTGACGACCGCCGGGGGCAATGTACACGTGGCCCGCCTCGATCGAGTCGCCGTTCTCCGCTTCCCTGACGGGAACCGCCGACGATTCTCCGAGCGTCCGCGCAAGCTGTGCGGTGAAGATGGGCGGCATGTGCTGAACAATCAGGATTGGCGCCGTCAAACCGGGACGAAGCCCTGAAAGCATCGTTTTCAGCGCAGGCGGACCGCCGGTCGATACACCGACCACTACAGCATGAAACTCTCCCTGCAGCTTGTTTCGCGGGGAAGCGGTGACCGTCTCCTTTGCGCGGGGAGCAAATGCGAGAACGCGCGGAAGCAAGTGAGATCTGAGATAACCCGGCAAGTCCACTACGCCGGGCCTGGGCTTCGCGAGAAAATCGGCTGCGCCAAGCTCCAGTGCGCGGATTGTGATCGCCGCGCCCCGCTCGGTTCGGGAGCTGAACATAACGACGTTGACTTCAGGCCATTGCGCGCGAATCTCTTTGAGCGTGGAGATGCCGTCCATCTCAGGCATCTCCTGATCGAGGATCACGACATTCGGTCTGTGAAAGCGGATTCGCGGCAGAGCAAGCCTGCCATTCGAAGCCTGACCGATCAGATCAATCCGAGGGTCCTCCGCCAGCACATCGCGCAGCACACTGCGGTACGCCGGCGAATCATCCACAATCAAAACGGAGACGCGCGCTTCTGACATCACTTGTCTCGTTGCTTTAGACGAACTCGGGAGTCATGTCAGCATGATCCGTAAGAGTGGGAGTCGATGCGTCGCTGGCACCGTTAGACGACAACCTGAACCGCTTCACGACTTGGTTCAGATCTCCTGCGAGATTTTTAAGATCACCAGCCAGCTCGCCAAAGCTGGCGGATTCCTGGTCTCCGGAAAGGACGGCCGTAGAAATCCCATTGATGCTTGCCGTTACGTCGTTCGAAGCCGCAGCCGTCTGGTTGATGTTGGCGGCAATCTCACGGGTCGTGATCGCCTGTTCTTCGACCGCGCTTGCGATCGAGCCTGCGATTTCGTTGATCTGCGAGATAATTCCTGTGATGCTTCCGATTGCGCTGATGACGTTCTCGGTCGATGACTGTATGGCCTCGATCTTGTCTTTGATCTCGTCAGATGATTCGGCCGACTGGCGCGCCAGCTCCTTCACCTCTGAGGCAACCACGGCAAATCCCTTGCCCGCCTCTCCGGCTCCCGCGGCTTCAATTGCGGCGTTCAAAGCCAGCAGGTTTGTCTGCGAGGCAATTTCTGAAATGCTTTCAATCACTTTGCCGATTTCGCGCGCATTCAGGCCAAGCTCTTTGACAAGATCATTCATCTGGCTGGATGTCTTCTGCGCTTTTTCCGCAACGCTTGCGGAGTCAGAAGACTTTCGAGCCACTTCCTGAATGGAAATGGACATCTCTTCTGTGGCGGAAGTTACCGACTGCAGGTTCGTGTTCATCTGTGTGGCCGCGGCCGCAATTCCCGTGAACTTCTCGGACTGCTGAGCCACCTTGTCGAGCCCGGCGCTGAGGCTTGTGCTTGCGCTGGTTAGATTTCCCGCCGCCGCATCCAGAGAGCCGACGCTTTCCATAATCTGGGCAACGACGGCGCCCGTGTTCACGAGCATGGTCAAAAGCGCCTGAAACAATTCGCCCACTTCATCGTTGCGGTTGTGCGGGACCCTGACGCTCAAGTCCCCCGTCGAGATCATTCGGGCGTAGTCCGCAGCCTCACGCAGAGGATTCAGAACAGAATTGATGAGAGCGACGCCGAGCCCGATTACGATGCCGGAAAGGACCACTGCAAATACCATCTCCACGGCTCCGTGAAAGATGCCCGCTGCTCCCTCGGCTCCCAGAGTCAGGATACCGGCGACAATCGACCCAAGGAAAAGCCAGAATTTCTTTCGTATGGACAACTGCTTGCGATCGGAGGAGGGAAATGCCGCCTTTCCATCCAGGATATCACGGTAAAGGCGTGCCGCCTTTTCTACCTGCGCGCGGGAAGGTTTCCGACGCACGGACATATAGCCTACCAGCACGCCATTCTCAAATCGCGGAGCCACGCTGGCATCGACCCAGTAGTGATCGCCGTTGGTTGCTCGATTCACAACAACGCCGTTCCACGGCTTGCCCGCCTGGAGGGTTTCCCAGAAATCCTTGAAAGCCGACCTCGGCATGAGAGGATGACGGACAACGTTATGCGTCTTTCCGATGAGTTCTTCGGCTTTATAACCGGCGATTTTCAAGAAGGCGTTGTTCGCGTATACGACGCGGCTCTTCAAATCCGTCATGGACACTAGAATGTCCGCATCGTCCATGATGCGCTCTTTGCCCGTAAGACTTACGCTCATTATTTTCTTTTCTTCAAACTTCTTCTGATCTTTCACAGGTTCCTCCGATTAAACATTCAAAATTCCAGCGGGACTCACGATCTGCACGACTCCGTCGGGCCGCTGCAATACACCGGCCATCAGTTTCAAGTGAGCCTCTGACAGGTGCGGCGGCGGCGGGGCGAGTTCAGCGTCCGCGGTCACAATATCTTCGATTCGATCGACCTGAAACGCTACAGACTGCTCTTTGCTCTTCAGGCGAATCACGGCGCCGCCTTCGCACTGCTTTCCATCCGGAACAAGCAGAAGGCCGAGATCGACAACCGTTACGACTTCTCCGCGCAGGTTCATGATACCGGCCAGATAAGGCCGTGCGCGCGGAACAGGATTTATGCGAAAGCGCAGGCTCACTTCCTGACAGGCTCCAAGCGGAATTCCGTATCGCACGCCGCGCAGACGAAAGGACAAATATTGCTGCTCATGCCTCATGCCGCACGCTCCATGAGTCCCCGCGGAGAAAGCACGATGATGCTCTTCTCATCCACAGTGCAGCGCCCAAGAACAGCCTTACTTTCTGCTGTGAGCTCAACGGGAGGCAGTTCCTGGCTTACGCGGACGGCCTCGTCTGCGAGCACGGCGCAATGGCGGCCGCCCTCCGAGAAGATGACAAGGAACTTGCCTTCGCCGCTGCGCACAGGCAGACAGGATTCGAGGCGAAGAAGAGGAATGGCTCCGACCGTATGGTGTACGATCTGGACTCCGAGACTGTCCTCGATCGCATAACGGGATTTCTTCTCCACTCGAGGGAAACACTCAAGCGGCAGCGCAAAATCAGAACCAGAGTAGCGAAACACAAGCCCTGAAAACGCGGCGTCTGCGGTTCTGCTCTCGATCTGTGCGACCGATTCAACGCCCGAGTTCGACAGATTTACAGATCTCGCAAGCCCGCCCGTATCGAGGATCGGGACTGCGGAACCGTCCGCGAGCACGGCTGCGCCGGCATAGAGGCCTGTATCCTGAAACTGACGTCCGATTGGTTTTACGAGAATCTCTTCGGGATTGTCCAGCGAATCCACCGCAATTCCATACAGGCCCCGCTCCGATCGAGCCACGATGAGGAACCGCGTGTTTTCGCCCGGCGTGTCGTAGAGGACTTTCTGCAGGTCAACGATGGGCAGCAGCTGCGAACGCAGGCGATACACCGATGCGCTGCTCATGTGCGTAACTTCGCTCTGGTGGAATCGCACGAGCTCCACAATGTTCATCTGCGGCACTGCAAACCGGTGATCTGCGACTCGCACGACCAGGCATGTGATGATCGAAAGCGTCTGCGGCAGCGAAGCGGTAAATGAAGTCCCTTTGCCCGGAACGCTCGTTAGAACAATAGATCCGCCTGCGTTCTCAAAACTGCTGCGGACAACATCCATCCCAATCCCGCGGCCCGATGTCTCTGTGACTTTGTCTTTCGTGCTCAGGCCGGGATGAAAGATGAACTGCGCGATTTCTTCGTTGGAGAGCGTCTGAGCTCTTGCCGCATCAACCAGACCGCGCGCGGTTGCCGCTTTCAGAATGGCGGGATAGTTGAGTCCGCGGCCGTCATCCTCAATGCGGATGGCAACGCTTCCTCCGATTAGCTGCGCAACGACCAGGAGCGAGCCGGCGCGCGGCTTTCCTGCGCGAACTCGTTCTTCCGGGCTTTCAAGACCGTGATCGATCGCATTGCGAATCAGATGCACCATCGGATCTGCGATGGTGTCGAGCAGTCTCTTGTCGAGTTCCACCGAGTCTCCCTGCACGGAGAGGTGAACCTCTTTTCCTGTAGCAGCGGCAGTGTCGCGAACGAGACGGGGCAGCCTCTGAAAGAAGACGCGCAAAGGCTGCAATCTCGCGCGCATGATTTCTTCCTGAAGGCGCGTGATCAGGCTGCTGATTCTTCCGCTCGCCCGCAGGAGAGCCGGGTCTTTGCGCAGCTTTAAAAGGAATTCATTGCGCGCCCCGACGGTTTCTCCCGCCAGCTGAATCAGCCGGTCAATCAGAGATACGGAGACACGAAGGTGCGTTTCTTCGGCGCGGACTGTTTCTTCGGCGCGAATCACTTCTCTTTGAACGGGCGCAGTCTCAGTTTCGTAGAGGATTTGAAAATGATCCGGCTGCCAGTTTGACTGCTGCAGAGCCGCTGCCGGGTTTCCATTTGTAAGGATGAGAAAGGAGCACGGCAGTGAATAGGACTGTCCATCCTCAAGACTTCCGAGCCGATCTTCGCGGATGCTTGCTCCGAGAACAGTCGCGTCCTGCCAGATCGACTGAAACGATTCAAGTGAAGACTTCAGATCGGCGCGGGGATCACGCGCGAGATCGAGAGTCACAATGCTGAGTGTCTTTCCCTCGGAACGCGCACGCTCCACAAACTTTGCGGGGATTCTCAATCTGCGGTTTTTTTCCGGAGCGGGATTCTCGACCTCCTTTTGACTCACGCCGGTTTCCCGCGCGGTCAGGGAATCATTCAAAATCGGCTCGCTCGCAAGCGGCCTCGCCTCTTCTAACGCGGGCTTTTCAGTTTGTGGTTTCTCTGATTCGCCAAGCAGGATGCGAAGTCGATCGACTACCGTGAGAACGCGCTCAATTTGTGCATGGCTCAGCGGCTTCTCTGAGTGACGCGCGTCGTCCAGCTCCGTTTCGAGCTCGTGAGCCAGCCGTCCGATTTCCGCATTTTCCAGAATCGCAGTGTTGCCCTTCACAGTATGGATGTGTCGAAAGAGCTCCATCATGCCTTCTGTGGTGTGATTCGCCTCAAGACGAAGGGCGCACTCCTCCGCACGATCCAGAAGGTCTCTTGCTTCCGCCACAAACTCGGCGCGAAGGTTGTCGAGCTGCTCAAACATCAGCCGGCCAGCTCCATAATTCGTGCCACTCCGAGCGGGCGCAGAATCTCAGCAGTTTCATTGTCCACATCGAGCGCCACCCGCCGGCCGCCCTGCTTTACATGCCGGGCAAGGGTAAGCGCGAGCGCGATCAAACCTGCCGTCACTTCGCCTGACGGACCCGCATGAACCACCACCGTGTCAGAAAAGGTCGGCTCGAGCGAATCCAGGTACGCGCGAAGCTTACCGGGACTCTCGCGAAGATCGTCCGGCGAAATGTGGATATGGGACTGCCCGCCTTTCGTGAAATAGTTCATTCGAAGGCTTAGAATAGCACAGCGAATGCGCGAATGCAATGCGTAGTGATTCTGTTTTTTTCCGTAGCACTACGGAACGAAGGCTAGACCAACCCTTTTTGCATGGCGAACTTAACGAGACCTGGAACATTGTTGATATTCAATTTCTGCATCATTCGAGCGCGATGAGATTCATCCGTGC